>JAJFUY010000092.1 GCA_021372185.1 Chlamydiales bacterium
AATAATGGTGGAGGTGGAGAGCAGTCAGCTACCTTATCTGTTGACTTAGCATTACATAACTAGAACGAAAATTTTATACGAGATTATATATGAAAAAATTTTTAATGAATATAACAGCAGTCTGTATTTTAGCATCAAGTCAGTTGTTGGCTGTAGGGCTACCTAATGCTGCTAAAATTGAAATGGATGGCCAGGGAAATAAAGTTGCCGTTTGGGAACTTATTGAAGGTGGCGTAACTATTATTGAGGCAGCAACTTGCGCCTCAAATAGTTCAACATGGAGCACGCCTCAGCAAATTTCTGGAAGAGCGTTTAGCTTAGTAAACCTCAATTCAGTTGCCCCTAAACTTGCCATCAATTCAACAGGCCAAGCTGTGGCTATTTGGATGTCAACAAATCCAGATACAGGCATAAACAGCTTGTGTGCCTCTACTATTGCTCTACAGGGCTTAGCAACTTGGTCTAGTGCAACTGCAGTATCTAATCCAACGCTCTCAATACGTTGGTTAGGACAAGATCCTTGCTATTCAGTAAAGCTTTCAGAAAATGGCAAGGCTGTAGCCTTCTGGCAATCAATAGATTTTACTTTGGCATCTTCAACTACAACTGTATTAGAAGTTGTAAACATTTGGAGTGCGCCATCTACTATTTCTGGCCCAAGTGCTATGGAAAAACGAAGTGCTGAAGAAATTCAGACAACCAAAGATGTTGCCTCATTTTACAAGCAAGTCTGCGATGTAATATGCCCTAGCAACTAAAGTTTCAATTTGAAGTGGCCCTAAAGAGCCACTTCATTCGTGCTCGGGTCCTTGCTCTTTACTTTGAAAAGCTTGTCCACATAAGCATGTTGCGGTCGAGTGCCAACATAACCTTATTGTATTTTTTGGCTGTGGGGTTGTCGGCTGGTTTATTAAAGTAGCAGAGCAGATTAAACATAGTCCATTCGTAATCTTCAGTTGCTTTTGGGCTAGAAGCTTTTTTTGCATACAGGTTTTTTAGAAAATCCTGGAAGGTTGTTTTCATTCTGTCTTCAACAGATTGCACAGGGTAGGCTCGCTGTGTTATGGCGCCCAGAGCTTTTTTAAGATGTGCTTTTTTAGCTAATACTTCATCATGTATGCTTGAGAGGGCAAGCGTCTGTACCCACTTTAGATCATTTGCATGCTTTTTAGGGTCTTGATTAAAGCGCAAAAACTTTCCGCTAGTGCCAATCTGAATGGCAGAAGGTGAGTTGCTGATAGGTGCAAGCGTAAAAAGGGGGCCATAGTAGCCGTGCCCATGCATGATTTGTAGGGGAATGCGAATGTGTATATCTCTCCCATCAGAGCTTTTTACTTTTGCAGCATCAACCAACAAGCACTCTGTAATACGCATTGTGAGAGAAATTTTTTCCGCTATATCTTTCATGGATTTACCGGAAATGGTGTCGCCTTTATTGATATGCAGCCATTCGCCTTCTTTATGGTCGTTAGACATACGTACTACGTGCAATTCTAAAGGCTTTGTAGTTTCAGTTGCCACATCATGCTCTTGCAGGGTTATGTATCTAAAAAGACCCGGCTGGACGCATTTAAATGCAGTAGAGGACCATGGGTCATTTGAAAGTGTAAGCTCAACTACGGCTCCAGAATTTAGTGTGATGATGCAACGCGAGGTATTATCCATCAAGTGACAGTTTTCGGCTAAAGTAGTAAAGGGGTCATAGGCTATTTTGGCGTCTTCTAGCCTTTTCATAAACACTTCTTCAGTAATAGTCTCTGGTCTTGATTTAGTGGTGACAACAAAACCAGGAACGCTAATTGCATCAAGCGTTCCTTCAGAATCTTGAAGTGGAGGTGTGTTAGAAAGTGCCTGAGGTGTTGCCTCGGGTAAAGCAAGTAAATCTGAAACAGTATTAGAGATTTGCATAAAATACCTATTATTAAACAAAAACAATAACAGGTAATTAAATATTTTGCAATTTAAATTGAGCGTGGTAAGTAAGGGGTAATAAAAGCCTTTCGTGAATTAAGTAATCCAGCTTTAAAGCGTAGAGCTGCAATAGGCAAATTGTGCTCTTTGCTCACCATCCGGCGTGCAAAGCTTAAGTTTTGGCTAAAAATAAGGTCTAAATCCTTGTAATTTGGGCCCAAAAATTGCACTTCAATATCATTTTGTTGCATCATTTCAGTAGCTGAAAAGGCGTTAAGAAAATAGACAAGATGCTCTACTGCTGAGGGAACAGGCGGTACCCAAATCCATAATTCATCCAAGTGCTTCCAGTTGCCGGATTTTCCCTGATACACTTCATCTGCCGAGGCAATAGTGGTAATCATCTGCATGTGCAAATCTAGTTGCGGCTTTTGTGCGTATATTTTTTTCGCAGCGTCTAACCAAAGCTTTTGCAGGGCCATTCTATTTTGTTCAAAGCTTGCAAAGTTTTTGCTAAAAAGCTTGGTTTGGCCTATACGCGAGCAGCCATTTTGTTCTTTTGTGTCACTAAAAACAGTGGATTGACCGCCTTTTACGCAGGCGGCAAGGTTTGTTTCTACTTCTATTTCTTTGTGTGCATAAATTTTTTGATAAATAGAATACATATCTTCGTGTTGCAGTATTCTCTCGGCAGCCTTTTCTGTGAAGTGAGCGTCGTTTGCAATATCATCAAATTGGAGTATTTCATGGTCGGTTTTACAGACAAGGGACTTCATGCGGTTTAATAGTGTCGCTACTACACGAACATCGCGTGAAGACACTTTGGTGAGAAGGTCAGTATCATCTAAAATGGCATGTAAAAAGAAGAGATACTCACTATATTCTCGCATTGGGTGGATATAAGAGCCTGTGTTCTGTGAATTGAGAGTAAGTTCAAGAAGCCTTTTGAGTTTTTTAACATCGGCTCCAGGTGTGTGTATGAGTGCAGTTCTTTCTTTTTCTAAAGTTTCAAGCGGTATGCCAAGCATGCTATAGCGAACATTCAGTTGCAGCATCAGTTCAGCAACCAGAGTGTTGGCAGATTGAGCATCTCCTACAATGATTGTAGAGGCACTTGAGGTTTTGATGTCGCTTTTATGGTGGTCGATAATGCTTACCACTTCTAAATAGGCGGCCATTTTGGTTTCATTTTCGTTAGAAAAATCTCGCAAAGAAACTGTGCCAAGGGGATTTCGTTTTATGTCGTTAGCATAGACAACACCTACCGGAAACCAGTTTCCGTCTTCTTCTGGTATGGCGACAGTTAAGTAATCTAAGTTATTCATTTTGGTGCGTATTTCTTCGACGTCGCTTGAGAGCGTAATAAACTGTGAGCTAATGCCAAGTACGCGGTCTTTAATAGCTAAAAGGATGTCTAAACGCTCAAGAACGTGCCGGCAGTTACTTGAGGCATTGGCGCATATTCTAAAAAGGGTTTCAAGGTGCGTAAAAATGAGGGAACGATCTTCTTTTAAGGTGCCATCTTTAGTAAACAGCTCTTCTGGGATAAATTCATACTCAGGAAAGGTTATGAGTGTCTGTATGAGTTCTTTATATGTGGCTTTGATACCATTAGTTATACTAAGGACATCTTTTATAAATTTTTCAACATGAGTCTTTTGGAGGTCGTTGCACTCTAAAAAAGGCTCGCTTTCAAAGATTTTTGTATCAAAAAGTGCCAGCATAGCATTTTGAATATCCGCTTTTGTGACATGCGGTTTGGCATAGGCGCTAATCAACCGGTAGTAAATGGCATGTTCTAGCCAGCGTATAAGGCTATAAAAAGCGCTTGTAACTTGCGTGACAGCGACAGCATCACTTGCTCTCCAGTCGCCTTTAAAGTGGCCTTTTGCATCTATGGCTACAATGTGTCTTCCGGCATGTAGATGGCTCAAATGTTCGCTTATGGGAAGGCGTAATATGCCTTTACTGCATACGAGGTCAAGGGCAGTAAGTGAGAGCGCAGGTGTTTGGCGTGCTAGTACCTGAAATACATCGGCGCTAAAAATTTTTTGAAATAACATGGTGGTGTGGCTATCAGCTACAGATCCTGGTAGTGCCCAGTAGTGCACACCACTGCCAACTCGAGCTCCAAAGGCATCAACCCAGCCCCAAAAAGAGGCAATGGTTGTATCTACATCAGGTGAGAGGTGAGCGGCAACAAAGTGAGATCCGGTAAGCGTTTTATTGCGGCCGATAGGAAAAAACACTTGATAATCGTCGCGATTAATAGATTTTCCCACAATTTTATTGCGTACGAGTCTATTTACTTCAGCTGTTTGATTGCTGTAGTGGTTAAGCCAAAATTCAAACTGAAGCATCCGATAGGGTTCAAATAGGAGCTTTTCGCTATTCACGCGAGAGATAAAATCAATAACAGCCGGCAATAAAAAACAGGGCTCACTTGAGTCTAAAATGCATTGCAAAAGGGAATTGCTGACTGTTTCAAATTTTTTTCTGGCAGTAAGAGTTTTGAATGCTTTGGTGCGAAACGAAAGAAAGACCTCATCCAGAGA
>JAJFUY010000097.1 GCA_021372185.1 Chlamydiales bacterium
ACTGAAGCTAAGTGGAAGACTGTTGAAGATGAAATAAAATCAGAGGCCATCGGTTCATACGTAGACGCAGAGAATATGGATCTTATGCAGGTTTGGCAAACTCAATTCAAAGCAACAGAGGGTAGAGTTTTAATTACCGACAATGGCCCAGGCGAATATAGCCTTAGTGCCAAAAATGGGGGAGTAGACATCGACTTTTCTACTCGTCAAGTACCGGGTAAAGTAGTCGATTCTGCGACTTCAAAAGAGTATAATTCTGTTAAAGAGCTCATTGGCGCTTATGAAACACAATTACGCCCATGGAAGCCAGAGCATGAGAAAAACCTTTCTGAGGCTTTAGCAAACGCCCCACAAGCTCCAGGAATCGGAAGCACATTATACAATGTAGGTGCTTGGGGTTGGAACAAGTTATGGGGTTCTTCGGCGCAGCCTGTAGAAGCTCCAGATGCAGCAAGCACAATTGCCGACCAGCTTGCTCAATCCCCACGAGGCCAACCTCTAGCGCCATCTGTGGAGTCATCAGTAGCTCAGCAACCTAATGCTCAAGCAAACGTGCCGCCACAAGCAGCAGCACCTGCGGCTGTAAATGGTGCTGTTACTCAAAGGTTAGCTGGTATGAAGCCTTTATTTATGAATGGCGCTAATTACCTAACGTTTGCAGGTAAAGGCGTCAACCGCAAAAAAGCCCAAGCAGAGCTTATGACTCAGCTTAATTCTTGGAGAGATACAAACACCGTACTTTCTGCACAAGATGCAAAATCTGCCCTTAAAATGCTTCTATTAGACGATCAGTATGAGCAAAAATATGCAGATATTGCCAATATCCAAAATAACTTCACTTTAGATATGCTCCCAGCTCCAAAAAGCACAAACAAAAACAAGAGAAATGAAGTCCTAGACTGGCTATGGGCCGCCTCAAAACAATAACCTTAGTTTTAGTTAGAGCCCGATTTAGGGCGACTGATCGAAGCCCACCGTGGCCGAAGGGAACGGTGGGAACAAGATAAAGCGCAAATGGAGCCCGGCTGAGGGCGATTCAATCGCCCTCAGCCGGGCTCTACTATTTGTATTCGTTTAACCCACCGTTCCCTTCGGTCACGGTGGGCTTTTCTCAATCGCCCTAAATCGGGCTCTAATACAGCACCTTATATACACAGAAACGTCACTTATAATAACTATTGTTTTAAATAAACAGTTTTGATATAATTAATGCTTAAAATGTGAGAATTAATTATGTCAGCGGTATTAGGTCGCACAAATCATGAAATTATCTCAATTCCAAGCGCTATGAGAACAATAGAGGCGGTGCAAGGGCACGTCGTCTCTGTCGTTGATGCGACACACTCAATAGTTGATGCCGTTGACGATGTTTTTAGTAATGTGCCACGCGTTGTAAAAAATTCTATTGGCACACTATCCTTCGTAAAAGGCTTTAATGTATTTTTTGCTATACCTAGCTTTATTAATAATATTGGTAAGGCAATAAAGGCCTCCCACCTTATCGAACGTATAAAAAGCGTATGCCGAGCCGCCCTTGATGTTGAGGCCATTTGGAATGCAGCTTATGGCGTCCTTATGGGCTTACGATATATAGCGGTGCTAACTAAAGAAGCTATTGCCTGGACGGGTATTGTCAATATTGTGCTTTTTCCAATTCAGATCATATCTGTGGCACTTGATGCCCATAGCGTGCACGAGACACGTCTAGAGCGCAAAGTAATAATTGCCAACATACGCCCGCAAGACCTAAAAAAGTATACTATTAAAGACATAACAAAAGCCTGTAAGTTTGTGGCTACACACCAAAATTTACGAAAAACGCTTGGTATTTCAAAACGCTCAAACCTTGAAAAACGAGCCAATGATCTTTACATGCGTTTTAAAAAAGCTGAGGACAAAGAAAAGACCATGCAAGACGGTCTTGCTTTTATAAAAATCATAGAAAGACGTATACATACTAGCTACAACTTAAAAGTTGCAGATATCGTTGCTAAAGCCGCCGGCGCCGTTATGGCAGGCATTTCACTCTTTGTTCCGCCAAACCCCGTTACAATGGGGCTAGCAGGTGTTTTTGGAGTAGCATCATTATGCGTTCTTGGCTTTAAAAAGCTCTTGTTAAACAAGGATCCTTTTGCAGCCACACGAGACGTATGGCACCAAAACCTCTTGCACAAAGCTCGAGAGTGTGTAGGAAGAGCTACTGATGCTATAGGCAATAGATATCTGCGAGCAACCGCCGCGGCTTGAGATTATGCACGTTTTATCCACAGGCACTACGAGTAGTGCCTGCTATCTCTATAAAAAAGCAGAAAAATATTACGACCCTGTCTACACGCTATTTATTAACATCTACGGCCTGGGAACAGCGCTTAATGAAGTCTTACCCATCCCTAAGCCCATACAGCAATGCTATACTGCCTTGGGTTCTATTGGTATAGCAGATGCTTTTTTTGTTGGCCCTCGCATCTACAGCAACATCAGCAACATCTTTGAAGAAATCAAACCCATACAAAACGGCCTTTTAGCCATCTGCGAAGTAAGTGGCGCCATATGGGTAGCCGTTGAAATTGTGCAGCTAGTAAAAAGCTTTGGCCTACTTGCCGCAACAACACTTTCTTGGACAAATTCTATAGATTGGGCTTTTTTGCCAAGCAAAGTCATGACATTTGGTCAAAATATGCAATCAACTATTTCTCTTTATGAATTACAGCAAAAATTGACTCCACTCTACATTCAAAACCACCCTCAAAAAATTCGCTCACGCCTCACGTTGTCAAAAAAATGCCCCTTAAACAACTATCAATTCATCCAATCGCGCCTTCAACTCCATTTAGCCTTTGCCCTATGCGATAGCCTAAGCTCAGGCGCATCAACCCTACTATCAATAACATCATTTAAATTTACCAATAGATATCTAACGGCAACAGCCTACGTAACAATTGCTATTTCACAAATTGCCTTAACAATACTTCGCTCTAAATATCTTCCAAAAAATCCTACAACGTTGATATAGTTAACAGTAATCAACAAAGATACTATTATGAAACCCGCCATTTATGTAGAGGGGCTTTTTAAAGCCTTTTCATTACGTAAATCTGCCCCTGGAATTTTTGGGGCATTTACGTCGCTGTTTACTGCCAAAACCTCTCAGTTTCAGGCGGTAAACACTATTTCATTTACCGTGATGCCGGGTCAAAAAGTGGCTTTTATCGGGCCAAATGGGGCGGGTAAATCTACTACCATCAAAATGCTTACCGGCATTTTACATCCAAGCTCTGGTATTGCAGAAGTTTTAGGCCTAGTACCTTGGCAAAGTCGGACTAAACTTGCCTTTGAAATTGGCACAGTATTTGGCCAGCGCTCACAACTTTGGTATCATTTACCGCCGTTAGACACCTTTAACTTGCTTGCAAAAATCTATGAGTTGCCAAAAAGCACCTATAAAGCACGCCTAAATGAACTTATTGATATTTTCGAACTTGCAAGGCTCATAGATAGGCCCGTACGCAGCCTCTCTTTGGGCGAGCGCATGCGCTGTGAGCTTGTAGCAAGCCTGCTCCACAAGCCAAAAATCCTCTTTTTAGATGAGCCTACAATTGGGCTAGACCTTACTGCCAAATTACAGATACGAGAACTACTCAACAGATTAACCATTGAGCACCAAACAACACTCTTTTTAACCTCACACGATACCTTGGATATCGAAAAAATTGCCGATCGCGTCCTTGTACTTGATAAAGGCTCTATTATTCTTGATAGCACTTTGGAGGGGTTAAAGAGCTCCTATAAAGATACCTCAATGGAAGACATAATCCAGGGCGTGTATGACCAAAATAGATAAATATTGGGCTGTATTTGCCCTACACTTTATCCAAGGGGCAAAAAATAGTAAGGCGCTTATTGGTACAAGCATCTTTTTACTTACCTGCCTTGTTATCTTTGCCCACATCTGGCAAGCGGCCTCACATCATGCCGAGATAGCGCGCTATGCCCCTGAGCTTTTACTTTGGTATATTGCCTTTAACCAGTGGATACTAGTAGCCAGTCAAGATATTAACATAGAAATTCAAGAAGAGCTCCAGACAGGCAGCCTTGCCTACAGCATGATACGGCCAATATCCTATTTGGGGATGAAGTTTACACAAGGCCTCGGGCGGCTTATGGCTCAAAACCTCTTTTTGGGTGCTGTAAGCTTGGTATTTACTGCACTGTGGACAGGCCATGTACCTTTTAGTTTTGGGGAGGGTAGTGCCATGTTCTTTGTGGGCATAATGGCAAGCATACTTTCTCTCATTGCCCAGATGATAATAGGAGTATGCTGCTTTTGGCTACAAGACTCTACCCCTCTTAGCTGGGTCTTTGAGAAGCTTTTGTTTGTCTGTGGAGGCTTACTTCTGCCACTTAGCTGCTATCCTGAATGGCTACAAACCGCTGCACACTATACTCCTTTCCCATGCATGCTAGGAAATAGAAGCGCCCTTGTATTTGACTGTAGGTATGATTTATTTCTTGATGTATGCCTGTCACTGGGTGCATGGATGATCATCTGTACAGGCATCTTACGCCTACTTTTTTGGCGCGGCATGAAAATTCTTAACGTGCAGGGAGGGTAGTGTGAAGATCCTTCAATTTTATGCGACCCTACTTGCAACAAGCATTAGAGCCTCTATGGCTAACCGTACGGCCTTTTTTATCGAAGCCAGCCTTGCAATGGTTAATACCTTAATATTTTTTTGTATGTGGCTTGTGTTTTTTAAAGAGTTTCGCTCAATTGGTAACTGGCAGCAAAATGACATGAGGGCCCTTATAGCTATAGTATCAGGCGCTTATGGCCTACTACTCGTATTTTTTGGCGGCACGAGGCTTCTTGCAAATTACATCGTTTCTGGCCAACTAGATGCCTTTTTGACACAGCCAAAACATGTTTTATTAAACATTGCTGGTTCAAAATCCGCTCCAAAAGGCTGGGGAAGCCTAGTAACAACCGCCGTTTTGATGGCGTGGGGAGACATATTTGATTTACAGACTATAGTATTAATACTCGTCGCGCTTATTACTGGCTGTATGGTCTACACATCAATTCGCATCATTGCCCACAGCCTCACATTTTGGTTAGGCCCAACAGATGGCCTCTGTGATAAGTATGCAGATTCTCTCTACCTTTTTGCCTTCTACCCCACAAACATCTACTCTGGCGCTCTTCAGTGCATAATGTTTACCCTAATCCCAGCAGGGGTAATTGGCTTTTTACCCATAGAGCTCATTCGCGATTTTACCTGGACAAAGCTCCTCGTACTTCTTGCATCAGCCAGCATCTTCCCATGTATTGCCACTTACATCTTTAACAAAGGCCTAAAGCGCTACGAATCCGGCAATCAATTTGCCTTACGCAACTAGTCTTGTTATTTGATGGAAGAATAAGAAGTTACGGTGCGGCGACCGAAATCGTTGATTTCAAGCACTAAGAGGTGAAGCTTGCCTGTGGCTTTATTGGTAGCTACACACAGATCCACGGCGGAATAGAGCGTTGATTGACCAGTCACCATACTGCCAGCACAGCAGCACCCACAAGCACCTTTAATAAGTTTTGCATCCAGTACAAGTTTTTCAATGAGTTGTGCCCGATTTTCACTTGGAGAGCGTAGTACAAGCTGCGCTTGATGTTTTACAACTGATCGTTCAAATAAAAAAGGAGGGCGGATAAGCTCTGTTTTTCTTACATCCGCATTGTGCGTGCATTTCCATACACCTTCTGGGCAAACCTGAAAGTCATCCAGATAAAAGAAATCCGATAGTACGTGTTTACCTCCCTGATATCCCTCATACTTATAGGGGTAGCAAATGGCTAGCTTGCCATCCTTGCTTACGCGTGTAAACGATGCCGCTTGAACATCCAATGTTTTTATCGTTTCTTTTTTTGTATTATTAGGATCTGCTAAAAAACGCAAATGATCAATCGATGGTACAGAAGTTGTTGCTTGCATCAGTATTTCCAGATTTAGAATCGGTTATTAGCCATTGTAAATACTCTCGACATAAATACCTATGTGATTTATGTAGAAACAAGAAGACAAAAAAGGATTTACATCGATGTGCTTTTACAAATTTTCGTTTCGGGTTGCCACGATTATTGCCCTTATAGCATGCTCACAACAGCCTGTAGAGGCAGCCAATAGCAAAAATTTTGAATTTGCCGCAACAGGGGATTTTGATTACGCAAATCCTTTAGCTCCTGGCTATTTGAAAACCTGGCAGCACACCCAGACAGTGAACATAATTGAAGACATTAATAACTCACCAGTAAAGTTTACCTTAGGAGTTGGCGACAATGGGAATTCATCTCCCAAAACTCAAGAGTACATTGATATCAAAAAAAGAGAGGTATTTGATCTTTTTAAACGCCCGTTTATCACAACGCTAGGCGATAATGACTGGTCGCAAACTCGTTCTGTAACGCCTCCATTTTTTACACAACTGGAGACCCTACAAGCATCAAGAATTACTTATTTTTCTGGTAACAAAAGCTTAGGCCAAAAGAAATTTAAAGTTGTAAGACAAAAAAACTTTCCCGAAAATCAGAGATTTATCTACCGCGATATTGTTTTTGCTACCTTTCATACAGTGGGCGAATATGACAAAATTACGCCATTAAACGGGGTTCCGTCTCAGGCTGTAATAGATTCAGAATATATAGCCCGACGTGATGCCAACTTAGAGTGGATTAGTAAAACTTTTGCCTGCGCTAGAAAAAAGAATGCAAAAGCCGTAGTCTTTTGCACACAGGCAGATCACTGGCAGAGAGATACGCTAGACCCAACTTTTTATAATGGCTACGTAAACCAATACAAAAAAAACCCCATAGACACACCTAACGAATCTAATTTTCAGCCCTACTACGAACTGCTGAGAAATGAAAGCCTCAATTTTGGCAATGTTGAATTTGAAGATATATTCGTGTCTCAAACAATTGGCTATCAACAACGGCCTGTAGGTGGCAAACCTGTATTAGTAATCTATGGTGATTCTCATAGATTTACCATTGATTCTCCCATGAACTATCCACCAGGTGGATTTCTCGGGTATAACGCAAGTGGCCAATGGGACTCATTTCAGTCATGGGATATGTCAAACTACCAAGAAATCCAGGTATTAGGCAGCCCACGCCAAGGATGGGTAAAGATAAAAGTAGATTTTGATGACCCGCAACTCTTCTCGATGGCAAGAGGTCCAATTCCTCGCACAAATTAAAAAAGGCTCCAAGATACTCTTGGAGCCTTTTCAGAGTTTGGACATTTCATTTTTCAGGCTGAAGGCCTGGATTATAATAGCCCAGGGCAACGCCCTGGGTATGCTGAGAAAGGCATTGCAGTCTGAAGGACTGCGTTATAGTGAACCATCAAGCAGTTATATAGTCATCAAAAAAACCAACACATTCATCTTGAAAATATCAATGTAAAAAAAGACAATAAGCTCTGTTTAAGTTCTAAGAGGATTCTTAATGGCTCAGTCTTTATCCAACATTTTGTTACATATAATTTTTAGCACTAAGAATCGAATACCTTTCATCGATGCTAAACTTGAAAACCAATTAAACTCATACATTACAGCTATAATTAACTCATGCGGAAGTTACACACATAAAATAGGCGGTATCGAAGATCATTTACATATTTTTAACACACTTCCAAGAACCATCTCCGTATGTGAATTATTGGAAGAAGTAAAGAAAAATTCATCTAAATGGGTAAAGTCAAAAGGAGGAAATTATAAAGATTTTGGATGGCAAAATGGTTATGGAGTATTCTCGGTGAGTCAATCACAATTCGATCCTGTTGTTGCATATATCGCCAATCAAAAAGAACATCACAAAATCCAAACATTTCAAGATGAATATCGTATATTTTTACAACGAAATAACGTTCCCTATGATGAGAAGTATGTTTGGGATTAATTCAATATAACGCAGTCCTTCAGACTGCAATGCGTTTCACAGCTTACCCAGGGCGTTGCCCTGGGCTATTATAATCCAGGCTTTCAGCCTGAAAAATTAAATACCAAAACTCGAAAAGCTTTTTTAATGCTGGGATGGGAATTGGGCCTCTTCTCAATGGGAAGAGGTCCAATTCCTCGCACAAATTAAAAAAAGGCTCCAAGAGTATCTTGGAGCCTTTTCTTTTGATTAAGCAGCGGCTTGTGTTCTTCTTTCTACAAAATTCTCTAGGCGATCTAGTGCTCTATTGGCACATTCGCGGATTTTAAATGCTACGGTTTGGAGCTTGCTTGATTCATCAGGCTTGTCAAATGGATTGCTTGGGATCATGATCTTTTGGCCAATTATGCTGACTAAGATTCCCAAGCCTACTACTCCGCTTAAGGTGAGCGTAACAGGGTTTGCGGCTGTAAACACTAACGCTGTAGCGATAACAAAGGCGCCAACTCTTGTAGCGGTTGTTGCTACAGAAAAACCTAGTTGCAAATTCACTCTACGACGGATGGTTTTCACAAACTTTTCACCATCATCTAATGCCTTATTCTTCACAGACTCATCTTCACTTGCAAGGCCTTCTAGCACCTTGTTTGCACGTTCTGCCATAAGGACATTTTTTGCTACTTTTAGCGTTTTATGAAGCGTTTTGCCATTGTCCTTAATATATTCACATGATTTTGTGAGGTCTTTGACTCGATCAGCAAGTGATTTAGAGGGATTTGGTTTTTGTACTTGTTCAAAGAGCTTTGATCTTTGATTAAATATTGTTGCCGCTTTAACAGCAGCTTCGACACTTTCATAGCCAGCACGGGCTGCAGTAACCGCAGCAAGTGCCTGTTTTACGGCATTGCTTGTTAAGCTAAAGAAACCAACGCCTTGTGCCCCTTTAATAAGGTTGCCTACAATAATGGTAAGGACAACAAATTCTGCAGCTACAATATAGTAGGCAGATTTAATAGCCTTGCCTACAGACTGCACGCTAAATGCAGGTGTAGTATTGGTATTTTCTACAACTGACATATTCATCCTTTTTGTTATCTTTTGAGTATTAATTATACATTAATTAACAATTTAATACAATATTAATTATCAAAATTTTATTATATCGATAAATCACGTCTCTCTCTAGAAATTTGATGCGCTAAATAGATCATCGAAATATAATTTTAGCTAAAAAAAGATAGAAATTATGACAATATCATTTCATGAGTGTTCAATTTGCAATGAATACAACGACAAACCTCTAGTCTGCAAGAAATGTCTTATAAAATGGAAAACACTTTATGGCGATTCTGAAAAAAGAGAAGCTGCCGAAGCAACCGCAATGAAAGTAAAAAACCTTCGGCACATCACATCTGTAAAATTTCCTGACAACCCCCTCGCCAAAAAATTTCCGTTATAAAAATTCTCTTATTTTTATTCTTGATCTTTGTCTTATTTTGTTTTTTCTGAAATACAAAGAATAAGAATAAGAATAAGATCAAGAATAAGACTAAGAGACAATTAGCAGAGCGCTATCTTTCAATGTGGAGGTAGACCACATCTTGTCGATTACAGGTGTCTACCGAGAGGGGGAAGGAATCGCAGGGGAACGTTGCAATTCCGGTCTCAGCACACTGATCGTTAGTAACGACAAAGGTGGCTTCAAAATTATTGCCGTTTGGCTCTAGTCCGATATTGCTTGATAGATAGTAGTCAAAAAGACATTGTGAAGGATCAACTCCATTGTAGCCCCTAATTGCTAATCTTGTATTGAAAGACTTTTTTGTAAGCCGAACTTCTCTGTAACGGTGCTGAAGGTCTTTATCAAAAAGAGCCAGCCACACATCGGTGCTCAAATAAGGATCTCCAAGGATGTTCTTACGAAAATCATAAAAGAGTATAGCTACCGTACCATCTTCTGCCACAGAAATGGAGGGTAAAAACGTCTGTACATCAAGAGAGTCAATGTTAATTGGACGCTCCTTAGACCACGTTTTGCCTCCATCTTTAGAAAGTCGCATGACGCACCCTGCCCCTTTAGTGGGGTTAAATTGTGGATCAGCATAGACTATATAGAGATATCCATTAGAATGATTTACAGCCATGTCTTTGACGATAAGACCGGTAATCGGTAAAACAGGATCAGATGATTCAGGATCTACAGCCATCACGTGAGAAACATCATCATCTACTGTATATCGTTTCCATGTATTGCCACCATCTTTTGAACGCCAGAGATAGATTTTATCATATGGTGCAGGGATGATATCTCCTGGTACGTGCGATTGTAGAACTGTAGTAACAACAAGTGTATTATGACGATCCGGCAGCACAACAAGCTGATTTAATATTGGGCGGGGTGTACAGCTATCAGTATCATCTGGTGGAAAGGAGTCTATCAATATAGGGTTTGTCCACGTAGTGCCACCATCAGTCGATCTTTGAAAGAAAATATTTTGATTTCCTGTATAGTTAGGGTCTTCACAATCACCTGCCAAGCACGTGTGATCTGATGAAACAATATATACAGTATTTTTTCTGTATCGGTCGCCATAAATTTGCGGAAAGTCTAAGAAATGGCATGAGCCATCATCGCGAAAAGATGAACTTACTTGGTCCCAGCTTATTCCACCATCGGCAGATTTTGCTACAATATTGCCTTCAGCTACATTTATGTCAGGCTTATGGTCGGCGCTAAAAAGATTGTATGAGCTTGAAAGAACATAGCAGTTGCCCTCTTTATCAAAAGTAACAGAAGGAAAATAGGCCGACATAAAGTTGTCATTGCCTTTATAGTTTGTTGCACCTTGACATCGAGAAAGCACAAGATCTGACTGATTCCAGGATTTACCACCATCCATCGTGTACAACGTAGCTACAGAGAGCGTAGCAGATCCATTATAAACAGCATTAGTGAGCACATCTTGCTGCATGACAATTACCATGTTTTTTGGATTTTTTGGATTTATGGCAAGTTGTGGGTCAAATGTGACATTTTGATAAAATTCATATCCTATGAGATCTTGCATGTTATTAAGCTGTAAACAAGAAAGGTCTGATGGAAGGGGAGATGTTCTTGCAATATGAAGGGGCTCTTTGAATTTAGGTTTAGGCTGATGCTTATGGGAACAATAGGCAGTAGAACAGATAAGTAATGAGAGCCCTAGTAGGTAATGAAACTTCATACTATTTTCCTCGGTTAGTTTCGTTTAATTTTTGCAAATACTATATTTTGACGACTACAGTCGTCAATAGTCATAGGGAATGAATCACAAGGAAATGTTCCTATAGTTGCCACTTCGCATCCATTTTGGGTGACAGTAAATGCGGCCACAAAGTCATTATTAATAGCCTGAAGTCCTACATGATTAGAAAGGTAGTAATCAAACTGGCAATTTTGTGGATCCACGCCGTTATAGCCCCTTATACTTTGGCGAGTATCAAAGGACTCATGTGTCAGACGCACTTCACCAAGGTGTGTCTTCAGATCTTTATCAAAAAATGCCATCCACACATCGGTATTGAGTGCAGGCTTACCAGATTTATGTTTACGAAAGTCATAAAAAAGCACACCAACTGTACCATCTTTTGCTACAGCAACAGTAGGTAAAAACGTTTGCACATCAAGCGAGTCAGGATTTATGGGACGAGGTTTTGACCAATTTTTCCCACCATTTTTTGACATTTTAATCACGCAGCCTGCCTGGCCGGTGGGATTAAATTGCGGATCAGAATAGACAACGTATATGTAACCTGTGCTGTGGTTTATAGCCATATCTTTTGTAGTAAAGTCTGTCACAGGAAGAACGGGTGCAATACTATCAGGATCTACAACAAGAACATGCGGAATGGTTGCTATTACTTTTTTTTTCCAGGTAACACCCTCATCTTTTGATTTAAACATATAGAGTTCATCATATGGAGTGGTCACTACTGAATCCGCAGTGCTTCGTTGAATCATTGAAGTCACAAACAAGGAGTGATGTTTGTCTGGTAGTACTGCTAACTGATGCCATTGTGGAATGGGCGTACATTGATTTGGATTATCCTGGGGAAAAGATGCAATTGTTAAAAGCTCAGACCATGATGCTCCTGTATTCGTTGATTTTTGAAAAAGGATATTTTGATTTCCTGTAAAATTGGAGTCAGTACATGTCTCTCTTACTAAACATGTGTTATCGGACGTAACCAGGTATATAGCATCCTTTTTAAATGGATCTGTTGTCATATAGGGAAAATCAAGGTAGTGACAAATTCCTTCATCGCCAGTTACAGCACTTATTTGGTTCCAATTTATGCCACCATCAATTGATTTAACCACAATGTTAGCTTCAGAATAATTTTCTAAATCCAAGTGGTCTGCTGAAAAAAGGTTATACGATGAAACAAAGATATAGCAATTTCCTGCACAGTCAAAACTTACTGTAGGAAAATAGGCAGAGGTAAAATTGTTGCACGCTTTGAAATTTGTATTATTTTGACAGCGGCTGAGCACAAGGTGTGATTGATTCCAGGTTTCGCCTCCATCTAATGTATATAAGACTATCGTAGCAAGCGGTAAAGAGGAATTATACACTGCATCAGCAAGCGCATCTTGCTGTGCTACTATAACCATATTTTTGTGATTGGTAGGATTAAATGCAATTTGAGGGTCAAAGGCAACATTCTGGTAGTAGTTATATCCTGTAAGATCAAGTGGGTTGTTAAGCTGCAAGCAGCTCAAGTCTGGGGGAAGTCTTGACTTACTAGTTACAAAGCGAGGCTTTGATGCCTTAAACTCATGAGTATAGGCCATACTATGAAATAAAAATGTGAGTATTAAGAGACCGAAAGCTTTTTTTGTCATACTATGTTTCACCTTATAATTCTCTACTTCCTTATAGGCTATTATACTGAAGTTCTATACTCAACACTACGATTGGGAATGCATAGGTATCTTGACCATTATCTAAGCGAGAAAAAGAGAAAGATACAAGATCTTCAGGATTTATCGCAAAATTTGGAATAGTAAATATCACATCATAATGATTATAAGTTGTACTTGTGGATGTACTTGTTACAGAGACAGGAGAAGCTGTAACAGTAAATCCGCTCGGAAAATTAACTGTAGAACCTACTGGCGTATCTACACCACTTAGCTGTCCTACTATATCACCCGTCTTTATCGTTTGACCTTGCTGCATTGTGACAAAGTGCACAATCACAGTTGGTGAACTTCCAGCTATAAAAGCACTTGGCACATGAAACGTAGTTGAGGCATTAGGGCTATTAGTACCAGAACCTGGTTTTGCAATTGATAATCCGGGCATTGTAACGTTTGTGGTGCCAATGGTACCTATTGTCAATGTTGATGGGTTCATCGTGTTACCTTGAGTCATCGACTGCGCATTAAATACTAATGAAAGAGACCCACTACCCGATGCTCCGGTAGACCCAGTTGAACCTGTGGCACCAGTTGAGCCAACAGGTCCAGTCGGACCCGTTGGTCCAATAGGACCTGTGGGGCCTGTAGCACCTGTTCGGCCTGTAGGCCCTGTAGCTCCTGTTGCACCTGCACCTGGCCCAGTAGGGCCTACAGCACCTGTCGGCCCTGTTGGTCCCGTTATACTCACTCCTGTAGCTCCTCTTGGACCTGTGGGTCCTGTTAGGCCTGTAGCGCCAGTAGCACCTGTTGCGCCCGTCGTTCCTGCACCTGTTGCACCAGTAGG
>JAJFUY010000153.1 GCA_021372185.1 Chlamydiales bacterium
TTGATGCAGAACTTCATGGCGTTGCCTGGAAATTAGTAGATGCTAATGATGGCCGTAAAGAGCATATGCTAAATGTGCTTTGTCCAAGCCCTGAGACTCGGCCCTGGAATATCTATGCTAAAGAACAGGAGAGTAAAGAACCACGTGCGGCATTAACTGCTTATTCAGCAAATGTAATGGATACTTTGAGACTTAAAGCTACAGAGATCTCTAAGGTTGTAAAAGGTCGGATTTATGAAATTATTGACCAGACAGAAGGGTTAATAGATGACATTAAGTGTAGTGGTGTCTCAACTCTTGCTCAATTTGGCTTTCAAAACCAGCAGCAAGAGCAAAAGCTTAAAACACAGCAGAATGAACGCGCAAAGACAAACTCTGGCGTTGACACCAAAACGAAGTTTGAGTCCTATGGTCAAGCCGATAGCCTGCAATTTGGTTATCAAGTACAGTTTTCTGACTTTAAGGTTATGCAGATTAATCACAAAAAGCTCCCGGAATTTTCTATCCCTAAACAGGCAAATGCCACACCGCGTGCTGACTGGAAAGACGCTGTAAAGCCCCTTTCGCACCTCATGGTAGTTCAAGAGTCATTAGGCAAGTGGAAATATTACGCCCTAACAGAGGCAGGAGCCCGCTTTTATGTGCACGATGCACAAAAAATTCCGCAAAAGGTATTTATAGTAGCAATAGGCAAAACGGTACTAACATCCGGTACGCTTCTTAGTAAAGACTGCCAAGAGCAGATAGAGTCTCCCCGCTTTAGCCAAGTGGTAACTTTGCTAAATCTGATGTCTGGCCGAGCCTTTGACGCCCACGCCCTAATCGCCACAATACGCGACCTGGGCTGGAACCGCGAAGACTATAAAGCTTTCTGCAACTACATCCGCACCATAACCCCACCGGATGAATCCTACTCGCCCGAAAAATACGAACCCGAGCTCTTCGGCCAATAACGCACTCTCGAAGAGAGTGCGTCCCTTGCCCGTGCCCGATTTTGTATTAGAGCCCTTTAGGGCGACTGAACGAAGCCCACTCTGACCGAAGGGAAGGGTGGGAACAGGCAAATAACCCGTCAGATCCCGGCTGAGGGCGATTGAATTGCGAGATTCAATCGCCCTCAGCCGGGCTCTATTTTCTACTTATCTTATTCCCACCGTTCCCTGCGGTCACGGTGTGCTTCGTTCAGTCGCCCTAAAGGGCTCTAATACAAAATCGGGCACGGGCACGGGCACGGGCAAGGGAAAACAAAGTCACTTGCTCGTTAATCAAATAAGTAGTATGTATGGGAAAATGCGAGGTTTTTTATGCGCGCTATGTGGACTGGGGCTTTGACCTTTGGGCTCATTAATATTCCGATTAAGCTCTATAGCGCCACAGAGGATCATGCGATTACCTTTGATTTACTCCACAAAAAAGACCTCTCCCCCATCCGCTATGCCAGAATTTGCAAGGAAGATGGCAAAGAAATCCCCTATAACGACATTGTAAAAGGCTATGAATATAAACCAGGCGACTATGTTGTGCTTCTGGACGAAGATTTTGAGCGAGCAAGCGTCCAAAAAACCAAATCCATCGAAATTTTAGACTTTATCGAAGAAAAAGAAATTGATTCAATCTACTACGAAAAACCCTACTATTTAGAGCCTGCAAAAGGCGCTGAAAAAGCCTATGTGCTTTTGCGCGAATCATTAAAAAAATCAAAAAAAGTGGGCCTTGCGCGCTTTGTATTTCATACGCGTGAACATTTATGTGTTATACGCCCCTATAAAAACATCGTGGTGCTAGAGCAGCTCAGATTTGATGCCGAAATACGTAACCCCCAAGAGCTCAAAATCCCTAAAGTAGAAACCTCTCCTCGAGAAGTAGCTATGGCCTTAAAGTTGATAAGCCAACTCACTGCACACTTTGACCCTAAAAGCTATAATGACACCTACCAAGATGCCCTCAAAAAAATAATCAAAGAAAAATCAAAGGGTATAAAGTCAAAACCGGCTAAAGTTGAAAAGCCGCAAAAATCAGGCAAAGTAAAAGACATCATGCACCTTCTAAAAGAAAGCCTAGAGCAACACCACAAAAAAAGTGCATAACAATTATGGGTCTTTTCAAATACCTAAAAAAACGAAATTTCGACGAGACAGATGAGCCTCAAGGCAAAAAATCTAAAACAAAACCCACCCTTAAATTTTGCGTGCAAGAACATCACGCCTCGCACCATCACTTTGATTTTCGTCTAGAAGTTGACGGCGTATTAGTAAGCTGGGCAGTGCCTAAAGGCCCACCCAAAGATTCTACAGAAAAACGCCTGGCAATACATGTAGAAGACCATCCTTTTGACTACCTCACCTTTGAAGGCACTATCCCTAAAGGTAATTATGGCGCAGGAACGGTAAAGCTGTGGGATATTGGCGTGTATGAAGCCGAAGGCGCTATAACCGATGCAGAAAGTGAAAAATTGATGCGCCAAGGTCTCAAAAAAGGCCACATAGACTTTGTGCTGCATGGCAAACAACTAAGTGGTAGCTACTCCCTTGTTCGCATGCAGGGCAAGGAGGAAGATAACCAGTGGCTATTTCTCAAAAAAAAAGTCTAAATCAAGCCAGCATCAAACCCATGCTGGCAACACTTACAGATGCCCCTTTTGATTCTGATGAGTGGGTGTTTGAGATAAAGTGGGATGGCTATCGTGCCCTTAGCCTGATTCAGGACAATACAGTACAGCTTTATTCCCGCAATTTACTGTCCTTTAATGACCGCTTTGAGCCTATTGTAAAAGACCTTCATGCCATTAAGGATAGCTGTATTCTAGATGGTGAAATTGTAGTACTTGATCAAGAGGGTAAGCCCTCGTTTCAGCTCATGCAAAACTACCAAGACACCCATGAGGGCGATTTGGTCTATATGGTATTTGATATTCTCAATCTGAACGGAGATGACCTCACCAACAAGCCACTTATTGAACGCAAAAAAATCCTAAAAAAACTGCTCTCCAAGGTCTCTAAAACGCATATTCGTTACTGTGAGCATATTGTGGCAAAAGGTAAGTCGTTTTTTGAGGAAGCCTCAAAAGCTAATCTTGAAGGCATAATTGCCAAGCGAGCCCAAAGCCATTATAGTAAAGGCGTACGAAGTAAAGATTGGCTCAAAATCAAAACCCACATGCGTCAAGAAGCTATAATCTGTGGGTTTACTGAACCTGCAGGCTCACGTTCACAATTTGGTTCACTAGTGCTGGGAGTCTATGACAAAAAGAAACTTGTGTTTGCAGGCCATGTAGGAACAGGTTTTGATGAAGCATCACTAAAAAAGATCTACGCCAAATTACAGCCTCTTGTAACAAAAACGTGCCCTTTTGATACCGTGCCGCCTGTAACAAGAAAAACAACTTGGGTAAAGCCAAAACAGCTGTGTGAAGTACAATTTGCCGAATGGACCAAAGATCACAGCATGAGACAGGCAGTATTTATTGGCTTACGAGATGATAAAAATGCTAAAAGTGTAACTGAAGAAACACCTCTTACAAACCTGGACAAAGTTTTTTGGCCAAAAGAAAAGTACACCAAAGGCGATTTGTTAGAATACTATAAGGCAGTAAGCCCTCTCATCATCCCCCATCTAAAAGACCGTCCAGAAACACTCAAGCGCTACCCCAATGGCATAGAAGGCGCTCTCTTCTACCAAAAAAACCTCATTAACCACCCACCCTGGATACACACAGAAGAGGTACAGCATAGCGACAAGGCCGTCCAGTATATCATCATAAACAACGAAGAAAGCCTTCTCTACGCCATAAATTTAGGCTGCATTGATTTAAACCCCTTCACCGCCCGCATCGAGTCTCTTCACAACCCTGACTATTTAATAATCGACCTAGACCCAGAAGCTATAGACTTTTCTGCGGTGATAGAAACCGCGCAGTGTTTTTATAAGCTTTTTAAAAAACTAGGCCTGCCAAGCTACTGCAAAACATCAGGCGCAACAGGTATGCACATCTACCTTCCCATGCAAGCCAAATACAGCTATGACGAAGTGCGCATGTTTGCCCAAGTTTTAGCCGAAGTAGTCCTCCGCCAGCTACCCGACATCACCTCCATGGAAAGAAGCCCCGCCAAACGCCAAAAAAAGGTCTACCTAGACTGCCTCCAAAACGCCTTTGGCCAAACAGTCGCAGCCCCCTACTCTGTACGCCCAGTCCCCGGCGCATGCGTCTCCACCCCCCTACAATGGAAAGAAGTAAAACCCGGCCTTGATCCCCGCGATTTCACCATAAAAACCGTCCTAAAGCGCTTCAAAAAGCTAGGTGACATCTTCGCCCCAACCCTCTCCAAAGGCATCAACATCCAAAAAACCCTACCCCTCCTTGAGAAGTTATAGCAACACAGTAATTGAGAATAAGGTTTCAGA
>JAJFUY010000173.1 GCA_021372185.1 Chlamydiales bacterium
TAAACCGGCAGCAGTGTAGGCAATAGTTGTGACAGTGTAAGGGGTTGTCTTTTGCTCAAGCTGACCTGACTCATTATATTGGTAGGTCAGATTGACATTGTCTGCCGAAAGCTTTATAAGTTTATTATTTGAATAGCTAAAGGTGCGTTTGTGGTCGCCTATATGAAGGGTTCTTGTTGCAAACTCCCATTCTTGATGTGCATCTTGAAGAAGTTTTGAGTTTAGATATGTTTTTTCGTTAATAAGCCGCGCGCTTTCGTCATATACCCTTACCACTTGCGTAGTTTCACTCAAGGGTGAGCATGTGGCGCTTACTGTCATCAAACCACGGGCATCATATTCAAAGCGTTTTAGCCAGCCATCAGTTTCTACTTGGGTAAGTCTTTTTAAGGCGTCGTATGAGTAGGTATGTATACGCTTCATCGGGTCTATTTTTTGTGTAAGGGTCCCGTTGGCGTACATATACTCATAGTGGCCATGGCTAATGCCTTTTTCTATAAACTCTTCAGAGCTCTTGCGGTTCATAGAATCATAGCTAGCACACCATACGCCGCCATTTGGCAGTATGCAGCTTGTGATATTGGATTGTGCGTCGTAGTTGTAGTAGTAGGTACTATTATCAGCGAGGGTTTTAGAGATAAGGCGGTTGTGGCGGTCATACTCTTTTTTTGTGGCATTGCCTTCGCCATCAATAATACGTGTACAATTACCTACCTTATCATATTCAAATTTGGTGAGAATGTCGCCTTGCTGGATTTGTAAAGGCTGCCCGAAGGTGTTCATTTGAGTGATGGTGATACTATCACCTACAGTCACAGTTTCTACATCTAAAACAGGGTCATATTCTCGGGTTTTGCGATAGAGGCACCTTTGCTCACTATCGTGGGCTGTAGTTTCAACAACTTGACCTCCGGCATAGCGAGTTTTAACGGTTTCTTTATTAGGAAGAGTAGTGGTGACAGTGTCGCCACTGTAGTTCCAGTAGGTGGTTTCACCTGATGGTGTTGTCTCAGATATAATTCTATCTAGTCCATCATAGCTTTTTTTCCATACATGACCGCCTGCATCGGTAAATGAAAGAACATTTCCGCGCATATCGTGCAGATAGAGCTCTGTAGAATTAGATTCTGCCTGAAAACGGGTGACAGTATGCTGTACGTCATCGTATATGATATTCCAGCAAATGCCATTTTTGATTTCTTGTACTGGCCGACCTGAGATATCATATATTCGTGATAACTCTATTCCATCAGAATTCATTTCTTTTATTACCAGGCCATTAGTGGCGTACTGGCGCTGGATATAAGCGCCGCCTGCCATTTCAGCAGAAGCCTCTAACCCACCTTTTTCATAGGTATGCCGGATGGTGATGTCTTCTTTGGTAATTGCCGTGACATTGCCTAGAGCGTCGTAGTCCTTTTTAGTTACATAACCTAATGGGTTTGTTTCTTCTATCAAATACCCTCTGGCATCATACTCATAAAGCGTATAGGCCATTGTATTGAAGGGGGAAATGCTTTGTCTTAATGCTTTAATTTGCCCGGCTGCATTGTAGTCCATATAGACCACGTTATTGGGGTTTGCTGTCTGTGTGCGGATTAATTGATTATGAAAATCGAACGTATTATAAAGCGATGAGATCAGTGACCCTGAAAGGCTAAAGACATGCATCTCAATGGCGTTGCCAGCTATGTCATAGACCGTTTTTAGTCGTGCATCAGAAGTTGTGCTTTCTGTACACTGCCCTTGATAGTTATAGCTATATGTTGTTACAACGTCTGCATCTTCAGTAAAAGATTTTTGCACTTTTTCAGTAGGAAACCCTGCCTGGTTATATTTCCAGGTAGTTATTGCACCAGATTTATCTTCTTGTTCAACTTGGCCTTTTGCATTGTATTTGAATTCCACATAAGAGGTGAGGGTATCTAAATAGTAGTTTTCTAATCTGCAAGCAAGATACGGAAATTTGCTGTCATACACCGTTACTGTAGTATTGTTGCCTATAATTTCTTTTGTGCAGAGGTTTAGGCTATTGTAGTGCATGTTTTTGTCGATAGACCTTATGCCATCACCTGTTAGATCCTCGCCCGTCATGCTCACTCGGGTTTTATTGCCTTTATCGTCATAGAAATATTCTGTGCTTAGGCCTCGTTTATCGGTAGATTTTTTGAGACTGCGCACAAAGCCGCCATCTGCATTCCATGCAACAACCCGTTCACTCTCAGGGTCAAAGTAGGAGTTTTTGTCGATAAACCAAGATTTAAGCGTCACAGCACCAAGCGGGTCTACAATTTTATAAATCTGCTTTTGGAAGATTTTATACGTTGTAACCCCATTGCAGGCATCTTCAACAGTTGTTTGATTTTTTGAGTATGAAAACTTAGCTGTGGTAATAAGTTCTTGCTTGTAGCCAGAAGGTGATTTTTGTTCGGTAACTTTGCCCTCATCGTTATAAATATTCTCCACCACGTGGCCATGAGGCTTAGTTTCACGGATAATTTGGTGCAATCTATCATATTCATAGTGAATTTCTGCCGTGTTAGGCAAAGTAACCTTAACAAGCTCTCCCTCGTTATTGTAGGTGTAGTGGACTCTTCGGCCATCTTGCGCGTATATTTCGATAATTTTGTCGTCATAGCCGTAGCAAAAACCACAGTACTGCCCATTAGAAGTCTCGATACGCGTTAAATGCTTGTTAGCATAACTAAAAACTAGTTCAAGGCCGTTTGCTGAAATACTTTTTGTTAACAGCCCATCTTGATAGATGCGCTTGGTGCCATCGGGGCTGTATAATACATCGTCAATGATGTAGGCATTAAATGGGTTGATCCCGCTTGCAGTATAGTTTGAAAGCTCTGGGTTATCAGCTAGAGATACTTCCCATCGAGAGCTTTGCGTATTATATGTATAAGCAATGACGGTGCCATCTGCCTCTGCTGCAAATAGTTTGTCGTCCTGTCTTACAAGATAAGGGTTTAGGCTTAGCTTCCATCCTAGGCCTAAATTCCCTTCTTGCGGGTTTTGGCTGTTGTAGTTTCTTCGTACGGCAAGCCCGAAAGGTAGATCTAAATCAGTTTCGTCAATATAAAATGCACCTGTTACAACATCAATTGGGTCTGCAACATTATTCCAGGCCGGCTTATAGCTTGCACGGGCATCTGCCTTCCATTTAAGTTGCTTGGGGAGCATCAGGTGAGCCGGTTGCGCTGGCAGTTGATTAAACTTCTTTTGATAGGCGTGAAAGTTTTGTTTTATGTTGCCCTGGTTGAAGAAATCCCTATGCATAGGAGTGCCTATGCCGCCATTGATAGTAATAACGTTACTTGAAATAAGGGCAAAAGCTTGAGAAGGCTGTATGATAAGTGATGCCATTTCACTATGTGTGCCATTTAAATTGGCAACATCGCCCGGTGTCATATAGGCATATGAATATGGATTCAATAATGCATTTTTGGCAGTTTCGTATTGGGCGGCATGATTTTCTTTGATTTCTTTGAGGCTATCGCTTGCTGCTTCAAATGTAGTGCCGGTAAAGGCCAAAAACCCATTACCCTCTAATCCATTTTTCTTTTGCTTTGAGTGCGCAAGTTGTAGCAGCTTTACTGTGGATATTGCGTGGGAGTCATTAAATACATCTTTTAGTATTTGATGTTCATTAGATGAGCTGTCAGCAATTACAAGGGCTGCATATTGTGTATAGGCTGATGGGTCGTCGTTACTTGACAATGTTGTGGGGATTGCAAAGTAGGTCATATCAACACTAGGAATTACTAGATCTTCTTTTTGTCCTGGGCTTAATGTTGCAATTCCAAAGTTTACACAAGTAGCTTGATTGACTTTGTGCAATTTAGCTAAAAGATTCTGAGCTCGGCCGCATTTCTCAAAATAGGCAAAGCCAATATAAGAAAGTAGGGTATTGATGCGCTTAGATTCTTCTTTTTCATCCATAAAATTTTTGTAAAACACGGCAGTTACTGCAGGAGCCTCTACTCCTGAATAGATGCACACAGCAGCTCTTGAGTCCTTGGAGATCTGCTTAGTTTCACTATAGGATGTGTGAGAGTAGTGGATAGTTAATGACACATCGATAACATCATCCGATGGGTCTAAATACAGGTGTTGCTCTTTACCTAAAAATTGTGTTTACATCAGTTTCTTTAGCTGCGTGTTTTTTCTTTTTCTTAGATTTTTTACTTTTCTTTTCCTTTTTTAATTGGTCTTTGCACTCAATGGTAAGTGCATCGCAGTATAAATCTGCTAGTGCAAATGAGTAAGAAATTACCTTATTAGGGTTGCTGTGTGATTTAATTTCAATACATGCCTTTGTAAAAAGGCCTGAATTTTTATCGGCAACAGCAAATGTTTTTGGGCTGTTAGATATATGTGGACGTGGAAAATCGGACCAATTAGCAAACTGCTTTTTGATGGTTTTACAAGATAGTCCTACATCATCAAGGGTAAGACCTTGCTTACGTAGTTCGTCAGTTGCAAACAAACCAAAGAGAACGCCTACAGTATCATCAGAGTCTGAGCCAATATGTTTGAGGATATTTTCATCATTTTTTAGATACTGTGATACCCATTTTTCGCCGCTTGCGTAGTCTTTAGGGAAAAATTGGTAAAGATTGTGTCCTTCAATAATTTCTACATCTTTCATCCACGGATAGAGGGTGATCCACTCATTATTATAAAAGAATGTCACTCCAGGTAAGAGTGCTGGTATAGTATTATTAAATGTGTCGATTGTTAAGAAAAAGAGGTTTTCAAACTTGCTTTTTTCAAACAAAACCAATGCATCAGATACATACTGTGCGTCATATCCGGCTTTTTTTAGTAAATAAAGAAGAAGCTGACACTGCTCCCAAGGAGAGCCCCTCTTTTCTAAAAAGACCATGGCAGCGTGTCTGTTAATAGGTGTAGCTTTATAGAGAATTTGATCAAAATAGACAGAAAAGTGGTCGTTAGTAATTTCATTATGTACATACGTAGCTATCGCAAGTGGATCGGCTTTTAATTGGGTTACCAGATCATCTAGAAGCGGAATTTTGTGTTCAGTCTGTGTGGTTAATGATTGTACTGCAGCAATTCCCATTTGCAAGTTGGTGTCTATTGATTTGCTAGCAGTCCAAAGTGCAGGTTTATGCAATGCATCAAGTTGGTGGGGTAACGGATCTACGTAGATAGATTTATAAGCGAGGCAATTTTGCCCACAGTCAATTGTAAAGGTAAATTTTGTTGATGCAGCCTTTTGGGAGATAATAATGTTTGTTTTGAAGTCCTCATCATAATAGAGCCTTAAGCTAAGGTCTAAGCCATAGTCATTGAGTAATTCAGTTTCTGTGGTATGTATAAAGCCTTCTTGTAAAACATAATAGTTCCAAGAAAATGAGTTGGGTTTAGGTAGTGGTATTTTTATTTCATGAATTTCAGTAGCACCTTCAAAGATTTTTACATAGATGTCTGAGATATCATCTACATGCTGGAGGGCAAATCGGTAGGTAGTATTTGTCTGCATTACGTAATCAGTGAATGCACTTTTTCTTTGGCTATCTATAGGGGTAACACAAAGGTCACCAGTGCTTTGAGTAATTAAGGGAGTTTGTGCTTGATAAAGAGCATTATTGGCATAGAATATGGCACGGCGTCTATCTTCTTCAGCTTTTGTCTCTTTTACATCGCTCCAGGGAGTTTGTGTAAATCGTTTACTGTCAGCTTCTTTTAAGAAAGCTGCCTTAAACGCTGTACAAGCTGCTTTTTTAGCTTGTAAGTCATTTTGAGTTTTTGAAAGTAGCGTAAGAATCTCTAGCAACTCGTTATTTACTTCAAACGCAATGCGCTTTAACCCGTTTTTTTTGCATGCTTGAAATTCTTTTTCTAAGGGTTCAATTTTTTTCCTTAAGGTATCTTTTTGCGCGTTAAGTGCATTCTGCCAGGTATTTTTTTGCTCGTTTTGCTGGGCGACAATTTGTTTAATAACCCCGATATCTTTTAAGAAAGAATCCTTAAGGCTTTCGTGCTTTGAGGGGCTAAGGTATATGGTAGCATCCCAAAGGGTTTGTATAGCTTCTGCATACAGCTTTTGGGCCTCTTGAAACCCCTGTAAGTATTCAAGTTCATTGGCAATAGTTTTTGCCGGAAAAGGGTAATTGTTGGCCTCTTCAAATTTCTTTAGGGCTTCGCTTTTTAACGAGAGGGCTTTTTCTGCTAAGAGAGTATTTGTAAGATTATCAATGGTGTTTTGACAGACTTGTTTTTCTGCCTGCATCGTTTGTTGAATGGTGATAAGCTCGTCATACTCACGATCACTATATGCATCGTTATCATCTCGGTTTTCTGAAATTTCTTTAGAAAACCCTTTAATTACTTTATCGTAATACTTTACAGTCTTTTGAAAAGATTCTAAAGCAAGCTCTATCTGTTTTAAATACTGCTCTTTTTTGTCACGATTGGTTTTGTTGAGGGTTTTAATGAGTTTGCTGGATTTCTTGAATTTAGAATGGGCTTTTATGTGATCTTCAACTAAATCATCAAAATTTTGAGTAAATGCTAAAGTTGGAACTATTATTACTAATAAAATTATCGCTTTAATTAATCTCATATAAAATCCCTGCGTTAGTTGATCACTCTACAATATATCTAGCTTTATGCAAACAGAATTAATGTCTATCAAGATAGTTTCAATAATTCGCAATTTCGATTTTGCAACTTTTTGAGATGTCGAATGAAGTGGAATTTGCAATCATTTTGACGCCTCATCGAGCGAGGTGTTTTTAATGTAGCAGCGGGCAAAGTATTTGTGGGTGTAGATCCAAGGTTGCCACTGCGGGAGGCTTGGCCAATTATATTGCTTAGAGTATTCTCTGAGGATAAAAGGTTCTGATGATCGTTCATGAAGCATTCCTGATTTATGGATCAAAAGTGCTACATTATCGAATTGTGATAATTTTATGCAATATATTCTCGTAAAATGATGCTATTTCTTGGTTGACATCAAGATTGCGTGTCCATTACGAGTTTTTTGGGGCCGAATGAAGAGCCTAGTCCAACTTGTTCAGCGGCGTCGTTAAAGTGCCTAAAGATCGTTGCAGAACCGATTATATTTTGCTCACGGAATAGCAGTCCCTTTTTTTTATCTCCAATCAAAGCTTTGATGTCGTGAAAAACATGCTCAGGATAGCTTGTGGGTGTTGCGTTTTCTTTAGTTGATTCCCACGCTATTGTATGAGACGTAAAATCCACATTAGATAGTTCAAGTTTTAGCACTTGATCTAAGGTTAGATCACTTCCAAAATAGAGTAAATTTGCTACTAGTTGCGATTTTGGGTTTGGCAGTGCACTCAAGAAGTCTATGTAGCGCCCAAAGGCAAGAGCTCTTTTTTGGGATCTTCTCCAAACTGGATCTTCGTATCTGCGCACATATCCTCTTGTTTCTTCGTGTAGCCAATACATGAAGGCTATATAAATACGCACAAGTTCTTCTTTTCGTTTTATCGTCCAGGCACTTTTGCAGCGGATTGCATTCAGAATTTTATAGTGATCAAAGGCGTTAGCTTTTTCAACAGTCCAAACATCTCCCGTTTCATCATGAATCATGATGAGGTCATGTTCTAGGAGGGTTTTTACTGCATCAAGCATTCCTGGATACATGTATCCATGCTGTTTAATCCACACTCCGAAGATTGCTATAAAGGGCTGCAATAATAGGGTGCTTACAAATTTTGCGACTGCGGAATTTAGTTGTGTGAATTCACTTTCAATAGCTCTACACTGGTCTTCGAGATTGAATTTTAAGTTTTTGGAATGTGTTGCTTTTAGAAAGTTCTTGAAGACTTCTTGGTCGTAAGGATCAGCCACAGGCTATGTCTCCATATGTTCATAAAATGTTATTTCATTTGTACTAGTCATTATTTTTGCCCTGCAAAGCATCAGAAGGTGTTTTTTTACTATAGTATAGCCGCCTAGGATTTTCTAGCATATGAGTTGTTATTAGAAAATACGGGAAAATCAAAACCCCAGCCTAATTCACAAAATGTGCCCTTAAGGTTTTTTTCTTGTTTTCAGCAACTTGTTGCTATGGGAGCAAATATCAATGCATTTTGTCCTCTGTAAAGAGGACGTCTCTCCAAAATATACCCAAAGCATTAAACGTTCGTGTAAGTTGTGGAAGTCATTGTTAAATCGCTGTGTGGTCGAAAATTAAGAGCGGTAAAAAATTACCGCACTCCAGAGGCCTTCGGCCAAATGTCCTAACTCGGGAATGGTTATTTTTTCCAAGGGGTGAGGATTTCGTGGCCGGTCTCTGTGATGAGAATAGTATGTTCCCATTGAGCGGACGGTTTTTGTTCGATTTTACGGGCGGTCCAGTTGTCGGTTTTGTCGATGACGGCATCTTTTTTGCCGGCGTTTATCATAGGTTCAATCGTAAAAATCATGCCGGGAGCAAGGGGAATGTCAATTGATGTTTTGTGATGCGGCACTTGCTGTGGTTCATGAAATTTTAGGCCTACGCCGTGGCCT
>JAJFUY010000180.1 GCA_021372185.1 Chlamydiales bacterium
CAGCCGAGCTTGTAAAGCAAATAACTTCTGCCTGCCACTCGAGCTGATTTTACCTGAGAGTTCGCCCATAAAGGTTTTGAAAACCACAGATATAGCGACCTTTCCACCTCAGGAAAATTTACCAAAAAAATCAAATTAGAACATTTTGTTTTAGAGCCCGATTTAGGGCGACTGAACGAAGCCCACTGTGACCGAAGGGAACGGTGGGTAATGATAAATAGGTAACAGAGCCCGGCTGAGGGCGATTCAATCGCGTGATTCAATCGCCCTCAGCCGGGCTCCATGGATTAATACATATTCCCCCACCGTTCCCTACGGTCACAGTGGGCTTCGCTCAATCGCCCTAAATCGGGCTCTAAAACCAACCAAATGTAGCCTTTATTGAGCGCATGCAATTCCAGGCGGACTCTAAAACAATTTTTATCCTTCTGATCTTGTTTATTTTGTGTTTTCTTGGAGGGTTTTGATAAGGGCTGGGAGGTTGTTTTGGGTGAGGGTGAAGCTTACGTTGTTGGGGTTGAAGGATTGGTAGTCTTGGAACCATTTGTCGAGGTGTTTTAGGTAGGCTTCGGGGTTTGGTTTTGATTGTAAGATGCGTGCAGCCGCTTCTTCTTTTGTTACATCTAGGCGTATGATGAATAGGGGGATATGTTGTTTTTGGGCTTCGTCGGCTATTAACTTGTATTCGCGATCTACGCTTATGTCTAGGATGATGAGATGATTAGGCGAGGTTTGTTCTAGTTGCTTGAGCACGTACAATAGGTAATCAGAAAGTGAGGCTAATTTAAAGCCATGTTTTGCAAGTAGGGTTCTTGCTGTATCTGAGCTTATGCGTATGGCTTTTAAAGTGGCTTCTAGCTTAATCGCCACTGTTGTTTTGCCCATGCCAGGAGTGGCAGAAAATGTGATGATGTAGGGCTTATGAGCTACATCCAGATGCTGTAGCTCATATTTGTGCTCTTTATAGACTTCATCAAATTGATTTGCGCTCAATACATTGCAACAGCAAATCAATAACCAAAAAAATCTACTCATCAACTGCAGTTTCTTCTTTTACTTTTTTGGTTTTTTTAGCGGCTGGCTTTTTGGCTGCAGCTTTCTTTTTTACCACTTTTTTCGGGGCTACTTCATCACCTGCTGCGGCCTTTTTAGAGGCTGCTTTTTTCTTTGTGGTAGCCTTCTTTTTGGTGGTTTTTTTGGCAGGTTTTTCTTCATCTGCTTTGGCTTTTGCACCGCGTTTTGGCTTGGCAACATAGGCAGTTTTTTCACGTGCGTTGTATTTATCAAGCACCGCTTCTAGCTCGTTGCCAATCACGTCACAATCTGGGAACTCTGAGCAGGCAATAAACGTCTTGCCAAAGCGTGAACGGCGCTTAACAAGCTGGCCAGTGCAGCCAACAGCTGGGCATGGTGTAGGCGGGAGCTCTTCTTCTGGTGCTTCACCTTTTTTGGGGATGCGTACAACGCCACGGCAGTCAGGAAACTTAGTGCAGCCTAAAAAGGCGCCAAAGCGGCCAAAGCGCAATTTCATCTCAGATTGGCATTTTGGGCAGGGCTGCTCGTAGTTAAAGTCATCTTTATAGTCATTTTTATCAAAGGTTGACTCTTCAACAGAAATGGTGTAGTCACATTCTGGATAGTGCTCACAGCCTAAAAAGTACTTATCTTTTGACCATACTTTTTGCAGCATGCCGCCACATTTTGGGCAGGGGATTTCTGTAGGAATTTTTGGGACGATGGCGTTTTCTTCGGCCAGTGCCATAGTAGGAGCAAAGGTTCCCCAAAATTCGCCAAGAAGTACTTTCCAGTTTTTGGTGTCTTCCGCTACTTGCTCTAAGTCATCTTCCATATGGGCAGTAAAGGCCGTTTCCATAATGGTTTTGAAGTTACTCTCCAAAATTTCGCAGATAACCTGGCCAAGTTCTGTTGGCTTTAGTCTGCCTTGGTCTTTAACAGTGTAGTCGCGGCTCTGAATTTTTTTCATGATCGTCGCATACGTTGACGGACGGCCGATACCTGATTTTTCAAGCTCTTTAATGAGTGTTGCTTCTGTAAAGCGTGGTGGTGGGCGAGTAAAGGACTGATCGCCTGTGAGCTCAAGTAGTGATAAGAGCTGATCTACTGACAAGTTAGGCAGAAGTTTGTCATCTTCATTTTCTTGGTCTTCGTCGGTTTTTTCTTCGTAGAGTGTAAGAAAGCCTCTAAACTTAATCTGTGATCCTGTTGCGCGAAGCGTGTAGATATCAGCCTGAATGTCTACTGATACAGTATCATAGATTGCCGGTACCATCTGCGAGGCTAAAAAGCGCTTATAGATAAGAGAATAGAGTAAATACTGCTCTTTTGTAAGATAAGATTTGATAGATTCTGGCGAGCGCATCACACTTGTTGGGCGTATAGCTTCGTGGGCATCTTGCGCGCTTTTCTTCACTGAGAAATTACGGGCAGTTTCTGGTAAGTATTCTTGGCCAAGCTCATTTTTGATGTAGGTTCTAGCTTCTTCTATCGCTTCTGGTGCAACACGCACAGAGTCGGTTCTCATGTAGGTGATAAGACCTTCTGGGCCTTCAGCGCCTAGGTCTACCCCTTCATAGAGGCCTTGGGCAATTTCCATGGTTCTAGATGGTGAAAAGCGGTGATGGCGGCTGGCTTCCTGTTGCATAGTAGATGTAATGAAGGGAGCTTCTGGATTACGTCGTTTTTCTTTGCGGTCTACGCGTGTTACCGTATAGCTTGCTTTTTCAAGGTCACTTTTAATTTTTTGGGCGGTGTCGGCGTTATTTACCAACACAAAATCGGTGCCTTCAACTTTATTTGCTACCTGTTCTTTTTCTACACGTACACCGTTGATAGCAGATAAAGCGGCAGTAAATGGCTTGTCATCGCCGGGTTGGACCTTTGCAATGATTGTCCAGTACTCTTGCGGGATAAAGGCAGCAATTTCTTTTTCGCGATCTACTACAAGTTTTAGCGCAACAGACTGCACGCGGCCTGCCGACACACCTTTACCACGCCCACGGCGTAAGCGCTTGTTGAGAAGTGGAGATATGCTATAGCCTACAAGCCTATCAAGTAGGCGTCTTGCCTGCTGGGCATCAACGAGAGCTGTGTTAATTGTAGTTGGGTTCTTGATAGCTTCAAGGACAGCATCACGTGTGATAGAGTGAAACGAAATGCGCTTGATGTTAGAATTTTTTGGCAAAATTTGGCTGATGTGCCAGGCAATAGCTTCTCCTTCGCGGTCAGGGTCGGGTGCGAGGTAGATAGTGTCGCATTCATTGGCTGCTTCTTTAAGCTTGTCTACAACTTCGGTTTTTTTAGGAAGTAAGACATACTTTGGCTCAAAGTCATTTTCGATGTCTATGCCAAATTCTTTCTCAGGCAGATCACGGACGTGGCCATATGAGGATTCGAAGAGAAATTTTGGCCCGAGAAGCTTTTTTAGCGTCTTAATTTTTGCGGGCGATTCAACTATAACGAGCGACTTTGACATGCTAACCTTTTATTTAAAGCGCTTTCTTATATCTTTTACCGGGTAGTTCAACTGCCAATTTCCTGAGTACCAGCTTCGTAAGTGAGACTTGAAGAATTGCGATTGGAAGGCAAGTTTTTACTGAAAGCACATCTATGGATACTTCCGATTGGTACAAAATATCAAGGATTTTCTGCTCTTGAGGTGAAATTAAACCGTTTTCTAGATTTATTTTGCCAGTTTCGGGCATTTTTTGCAAAAATAACCCCATTTTAGTGGCAAGCTCTTGTGGGCTCTCTACTAATTGGGCTTTGCCTGTCTTAAGTAAGCTGTGGTTTCCGGCATAATTTTCGTCCATAGCGCGGCCAGGAACGGCAAATAGTGGCTTATTCTGTTTGATGCCAATTTCCATGGTAATCATAGCCCCGCTCTTTACTGGTGCCTCCATGAGTAATAAAGCCGATGACATAGCACTAATAAGGCGGTTACGTCGTGGAAAGCTAAAACGGGAGGGTGCAGTAAGAAGCGGCAATTCGCTCATTATGGAGCCTTTCTGACAGATTTTTTCTGCTAGTGGTATGTTTTCAGTCGGGTAGATGTGTAATAGCCCAGATCCTATGATAGCACACGTTCTTTCTAGGCTTGCTGTGTGTGCTGCTGTGTCTATACCGCGAGCAAGGCCGCTAATTACCCAGGCGCCATTATTGGCCAAATAGCGGGCAAATTTTGTTGTGCACTCCATGCCCCAATTTGTAGCAACGCGCGTGCCTATTATACCAAGTGCAGGAGCGTTTTGCGGGGGCAGTGTGCCTTTTACATATAATATAAGAGGAGCATCAGAGAGCTGTTTGATACTAGAGGGATAATCAGGTGATGTTATGGGAATGAGCCTTATGCCATGCTTTTGGGCAAGGTCTAGTTCTTTTTTGGCTTTTTCGAGTGCTGTAGTATCATTTACTTGTTCCCAAGCGGCATGGCTTGATCCATAATGATGGTAAAGGGGAAAGAATTTTTTAGCAGAGAAGTATGGTACGAAATTGAAGGCAGTAACAGCTAAAGTTTCTGAAAAAGTGGGACAGAGAGTACTGTCCCACATCGTATTGGTACTAGAAGGCAACAGAGATGTTTCCTTCAATATAGACAATCTCATCATCAACTACGTTTGCTTGTTTCGCAACGTGACGTTTTGAGTTGTCTTGCTTATATCGACCTTTAGAGCTTGAGCTTACTAAACGAAGCGGCATCTCTTTGATCGCATAGGCTGCAGTTTGAATCGCATGTTGTGCAATCATTTTCACACCTTTGTTTCGGTGGCTGATTTTCTACTTTATAAATATCTCTAATGCAATTCGCTACAATGCTACTTGACTCTTGTTCACCTCCTTGTGGGCAAGCGTTTTGCTTAGATAGGCTAGAACTTTAAAGTTCTGGTTACTGCGGAGACAACGCCTATAAATTGCCTCTTTTCGTGTATATCACGAAGACGGTTATTTTGCAAATTTTCAATAAAAATTTTTTTATGCACCAGCTGTTTGAGGCATTTCTTGTATAAATTCTAGTAGCGAACTTTGTCTGTCTTGCAAGTGTGCAAGCATTTGAGACGCGAGTTCTTTTTCATGAGGAGTTAAAGGTGTTGCTCGTTTGCTGAGGCCTAAATATTCCTTTAGTTCCATAATACTTTGTACCATCGCTTCATGGTTGCCTAGCTTTTGATTTAAGGTGGCAATATGTAAAAGCAAAAAGCCTTCAAGTAGGTATTGATGATCGCTTACATCAGACTTAGATTTGGCAGCAAGGCGGCCTTTAAGGGCTGTAGCTTCTCGTAAAGCATCCTTGTACTCATGAAGACCAGACAAGCGCGATACTTCAGAAAAATCAGCAAAATCAGTAAGGCCAAGTGATTTAAGCCGTGCGATAGTGCGCTTTGCATAGGGGTCAATTTCTTTACCCTTGTTGGCAATCAGCATCTCTTCGGCAATCAGGCTATCAAATCGCGGCTGTAGTATGGCATATTCATCAGTTAGAGTTTTTAATGAAGCCAGTGCCTGCTCATTAGATTGGCTACCTGTCTTGTCGTCAAAAATTTTTGATGTTTTTTGCAGCTCTTCGGCGAGTACATCAGCCGTTTCAAAGTCTTTAAACTTTTGCGCACTGCTGTTATTAAGCGCCCAAACGCCGCCAATCAGCGCCACAAGTACGCATGCGCTAAGAATGGCTACCAATTTGCTATTGAGCATAAGCCATTCGGCCCAAGTATCTCTTGAGAAGGGGATTTTTTCGTGATTTGTGTTCATAAGTATCTGCCTCATAAAATCAATTGCAGTAATTTACTACAAAACGGCGAATATGCAAACTTAAGAATTGTAAATTTGAGGAAAAAGTTATGCAAACTATTCAAGAAGTTTCTTTAACTGATGTGGTTTCTAACCGATATCAGCCTCGTACGGTATTTGTGGACGAATATATTGAAGAATTAGCCAATTCTATTAGCGAGCTTGGTATTTTGCATCTTCCTGTAGTAACAAAAATTTTAGGAACCTCGCAATATGAAATTATAGCGGGCGAAAGGCGCATTATGGCATGCCGACATCTTGGCTATACCCGCATACAGGTGGTTGTAAGAGACCGTCCCACATTAGAAGAGATTGCACAATTAGCCCTTATCGAAAATGTGCAACGGGTAGATTTAAACCCTGTAGAGATTGCACGTTCTATCAAAACCCTTATAGACGATTTTGCCTTAAGCCAAGAAGATGTCGCACAAAAAATTGGCAAAAAGCGCTCTACTGTTGCCAATTATCTTCGTATACTGCAACTTCCGCAAGAGATGCTACAGGCTCTATCATGTGCCAAAATTACTCTTGCGCATGCAAAGGTGCTGCTTTCATGCACACCAACAGACCGTAAAAAGCTGTTTCAGAAGATGCTAAAAAGCAATCTCACGGTAGATAAGGCTACTAAAATTGCCAAAAATAAGCAGGATGATCAGCTTTATTATAAAGAGCTAGAAAATAGGCTAAAAAGGCATTTTGGTATACGTGTGGGCGTTGATGGTACAAAAAATAGAGGCACAATCCAGCTGCCGTTTGCAAACTTAGATGAGCTTGATACGCTGTTAGAAAAACTTGGGATTATGTCGTGATATACCTTAATTTTGGTATTTTTTTTACGTTGATGTTGCTTTATTTTTTTGGTCTTTGGAAATACTCCAAAAGGGCAAAACAGGCGCCGGCTCTTCCCGTAACTTATAAAGTGCCTTTTTCTAAAAAGTTAAATGCAAAAATAGTCCTTGTAAAGCTCTCAGAGGTCTGTTTTTGGGCATCTATTTTTTTCTTACTTGTTGCATTAAGCCATCCTAAAAAAGTAGACGAATTACACTCCACAGTATCGCTTGCAAAAAGTGAAATACCTCGTAGCGGCATTGCGCTCTACTTTTTGCTCGATGAATCAGGGTCAATGACAGAAAAAGTAACCACATTAAATGATACAGGTTCTCGAGTAGAAACTCCCAAAATTGACCTAGCAAAAAAGGCTATTTTGCAGTTTATGAATGGCAATTCTGGACTCAATTTGCCAGGAAGAAAAGATGACTTAGTGGGGCTTATCTCGTTTGCACGTGTGCCTGAGGTGTTATGTCCACTTACACTTAACCGAGAGGAGATTGCCAACAAATTAAACGCTGTACAGCCTATTAAAGATGATATACGAAATGGTACAGCAATAGGTTACGCAATTTTTAAGGCTGTAAATATTATTGTAGCCACAAAGCACTTTGCAGCAAGGCAGCAAGAGGCGCATAAAAGCGTCTACCATATAGCCAATCAAGCTATAATCATAATCACAGATGGCCTGCAGAGCCCGCATCCTGATGATAAAGACAATCCATTTAGATTTATGCCGGCAGATGAAGCCATAAATTATGCTAAAGACAATGGTGTGCGTGTGTTTTATGTGGGGATTGACCCAGTACTTTCGCAAAGAGAATTTGCAGACGATGTAGCCAAGATGAGAAAGTCTATGCAAGATAGCGGGGGAGAGCTCTTTTTGGCATCAACTACAGCATCAGTTGAAAGTATTTTGGCAAAAATTGACAAGATGGAAAAAAGTGATTTACCTCCACAGGTGGTTGCAAGGCAAAATCCTGTTCATGAGGAGTCGCTAGTACATATGTTTGTCCTCATGGCCATTTTTGCACTTGGCGCGGGTATTCTTTTAGAAACCACCATAGTGAGAACAGCCCCATGAGTATGTTCTTATTTGGCGCTTTTGTAATTGCAATTCTTTACTACAGGTTATCCCTCTATAAAAAACGAGTGGCATCAAGTTATGTGATAGATGAAAACATGCCCCAAACGGTGCCTAAAAGAAGCTATTTTTCATTTTTTGTTCGTACGGTATGCTTGGTGGCTGCATGGGTGTTGCTTACAATATGCCTTATAAAAGTATCTGACAAAACGAAGCAAATTATTGGCTCACCAAAACCTACCCAAATAGTAGCAGGACGAGAAAATCTCCCCAAAATTGATGAAATTGCTTTTGTGCTAGATGTGTCAGCGTCTATGAATGCTACAGATACATCAGATGGCAGCTCACGCTTAGAAAAAGCAAAAGAGATAATAGGGACACTTATCGAAGATTTAGGCGGCATAAATTGTTCTCTGATTGCCTTTGGGGGCAATTGCCAAACTGTTGTGCCAGATACTCTTGATTACCTCTACTTTCGTATTCTCATGGAGGCTGAAGGCGTAAATGATACAGGGGAGGCAGGAACTAATCTATTGGCTATGGTAGATGCCATAAAGGCAAAATATGTAAATAGTCCCTATAAAAAAACAGTGCAGATTGTGTTGTTAACAGATGGCGAAGATACGGGCTTTTTGGCGATGGATGCACAAGCTGCCAGCGACGCTGAAAACACCCTCATTGAACATCTAGGCTCTACTGTCTCAGATTCTTTAGAATGGGAAGTTATAGGCCTTGGAACTGATGCCGGAGCTGTTGTGCCAGATATAACTTATGAAGGAAAACCCGTAACATCGCAGATGAAAAGACAGCTCTTAGAGCGTATGGCAGTAGCTGGCCACGGCCACTTTTATGCAGATGTCGACATGCCCATAACTGAGGTGTGCGACGATATTTTGGCCTCAGTTGCAGGATCTGGCAGTCTTCAAAATGGATCTCGCGACAGTACTGTAAGTACCTTTGCCCCCAAACTTACGTTTGAAACGATTTTCCTGCTTGTATGTGCCATAATTTTCATTCTTGCAAGCATCATTTTGCCTCAATATGAAAAAAAGAGGCCAATATGAAGTGGCTTATACTCATTGCAAGCGTAGCTTTTTTACAGCTTCATGCAGCAGATTTAGAAGTTGATGAAAAAATTGATAGAGCTATCCAGTTTGCAAGATCTGGCAGGCCAGATCTTGCCCTAACAGAGCTTCAAAGGCTCTTGCAGACTAATTTGGCCCCTGTAGAAAAGGCCACAGTGCTTTATAATGCGTCCGTTATCTTGGCCTCTAGTGACAAATACTGGGAGGCTATGGTTGCCCTAAACCAGATTGATGATGCCATGTTTAACAAGGTGGTTGCGGCAAGTCCAATTGAGGCCGTACGCATTGCCTATAATGGGTCGCTTTATGGTGTAGGATTTGCCAAAAGAGAAATACTGCGCCTCATTCAAGGGGCATCCTATAGCCAGACAGAACTTGATCGTATAACAGATGCACTTACTTCCTCTCGTTCCTACGATAAAAAAATAGCCATGCTAGAAGAAAAAAAACTGCTCGGGGATGTGCCTATAACATCTTTTGTAGCTACAACACAAGTTCAAGAAGACATTGCAAATATAACGCGCGCACTCAAAGTATTACAAACTCGCTTGAGTCTTGCAGAGTTAAATAAAACAGCTCTCCTTGATGAGCTTGGAGGGATGCTCAATCAAGAATTTTTTGCACTACTTGACCTGTACGTGGCTGCGGGCGCCGATAGCCAAAATATAGGCCTTTATATGCAAGAAGAGGTGAACCAGAATGTTGGCGCGATTACTTTTGCTATAGATAAGCTTCTTGTTTTTTTACAGGCCCCTGGCAAAAGCGATGTAGTAAGTATGCACGCCTATTTGGCAAGTGAGATAGAAGGGCAAAAGCAAAAGTTAGTTGATGCCTTTGCAAGTGACGATATGGCAGGATCTTTGAGTGCCCTTAACCAAATGGCATTTCTTGTACAGCAAGTACAAGCCGAGGTGTCAAGTTCTGAAACAACTACCTTTTTAGATGCGCGCACAGAAATTGCGATGGAGTATAGTCTTGCAAAAGATGCAAAACTTGTAGATTTTTGGCACGGCCAGTGGCAAGAAACCCTCCAGGCTTTTTTACGGTTTATCGCGTTTAAAGAATCGCACTCAAATTCCACCGATGCGGCATTTTATGGCCTACTACAAAAAAGAATAGAAGCTCACACAGCGGTGCCCTCAGTACAAACAACAGTAGAAGATACCTACTACTGGAAGATCCTTACCCAAAAGACTCATAAAACATATCTTGATTTAGCAACAGAGCTTCATGGTGCACATCAACTCGATATAACAAATACCATTCACGCACTACGCGATAGGCTCATTATTCTAGAAAAACCAGAAGCTATAAAGGCACTAGATACGACCCCTCTTTTTCAAAACATCATACTGAGCTGGTTTTATGTAGAACCTGATGTAGCGCTCGCGTTTATAATAAACTTAGTAGCAGATGAAGCCACAGCCCTCCACACCAATCAACAACAAGACAGCGCTATTGCCAAAAGCGATTTTCAACTGCTGTTGCACCTCTTAGAGCTCAGTGATTCAAGTGTGGCTCATGTGCGCGAAGATCTGGCAAAAAAGCAAGACTGGTTTACAACAAAAGAAAAGAAAGACTTTGATTTTTTTACCATGTCCCTAGAACTAGGTTGGCTAAAAGAGGTACTTACAGGCAGTATATCCAATTTTGAAGGTATCACCACAAGAGTTGATTTCGGAGTAGATTTTCAGAAAAAAACACTCACCCTATTACGCTATAACCAAGAACCTCAATTTCAACCCACCATTGATCTCTTGTCTGAAATGCAAGAACACACATGCTCTACAACGTACGATGCACTGAGCAAACTACCCACCCGCGGCCCCAAAATCCAACAAGCCACAAATCTCGTACAAGATGCAGTCAAAAACGCCAAAGTGCAAAACAACAACCTCTCCAATATGCACGCCCTCCTAGAAGATTTAGAACAGGCAAGTAAAATACTCCACAGCCTCCAATCTGAGAGCAACTCATCAAATTCAAAAGAATCAAAGAGCAAACAAGACTCCCAAGATGCAAAACCCTCCCAAGATCTAAAAAAACAAACCCTAAAACTCTCCCCAGAACTCTCAATCCGCCTCCTCCAAGAAATGGAAAAAGAAGACCAAAGCCTAAAAGAGCAAATCATCCCCCAAGTCAACGCCACCAGACCTTGGTAAGAAGGTCACTTTAGTAAAGAGTAGCCAGGCTTTGCGATTCGTGTGATTCAGTTAGTCAAATCGCACGAATCGCAGTATCCGGCTCCTTTCACACTACTTTAAGAGTGCAAAGATAATGCGTCTTTGAACGTCTAAAGAGGGTAAACTAGGTCCTTGCTTGAGTAATACGCCCTCTAAATCAGCAAGACCCAATAACAGGCGACTGATCATGTAAAAAGCCCCAGTGATTTCTCTTTTTTTGGTTTCATTCCAATCATCATCAAGAATTGGAATACACTCTTCATCACTGTTGGATATATGCTGATTTTCCATTGCACTGTGAAAATCTTGCTCGTCGAGTGAACAATTTTTGCAAGCAGCGTTAAGAGCCGCATCCAACTCCCATCCTTGAAAATTTTCTTTTAAAACTTCAGCATAAGCTTCAGCAAAAAATTCTAAAGTAGACTGTTGCGCTGGGGTAATTTCATCATTTATTCTTTGAGAATTTTCTAAACATAATTCAAGCGATTTTAATCGAGGTTCAATACTAGATCTAACTTCTGCGCAAATGAGTTTTTCTCTAAAGAGACGGTCAATAGCGTCCCGAGCGTTCTTTCCATCAATAGTAATGGATTGAAAGAAATTATCTACAACAATCACTCTGCCATCTTCTGAGCAATAATGCATAAGTCTAGGATCTAAACCTTCAAAATAGTTTTGTGCAAACCACGTAAGCATATTTTCCTGGTGTGTGCAAAGCTCTACATACAGACGAGTATGCGTTGATGAATAGTGAGTTCTACTAAGAACAAGAGCTTTTGGGTATAGCCAGCGGTCTATATCGGGATTTTCCGGAGATGACAGCGTAAATGTATTTTTTATACTAGACATAGTACCATTATGCTATAAAATATATTTAAAGTCAATTAAAAGGGGCCGGCTGTGTCGGGGGCCGTGTCGGGGGCCGGGCCTGCATTAGGCATTGCAAGGAAGGGCGTTAGATAGGTAGAGTATCTCTTTGTGTAAAACCGTTCTAGAAGAGGGGAATGAAAATGGCGCGCAAAAAACGATGTATTCTACCAGGCTTCTGTTACCATGTCATGCTCCGAGGCAATGGTGGACAGGACATTTATAAAGATAGAGAAGACTATGTGCGTTTTTGTCTGCTTCTTCAATACGCAACCGAAAAGCACAAGCTGCACATTCTTGGCTTTTGCCTCATGGGAAATCATTTCCATCTTATAATTCAACCACAAGGCAGTGATTTAGCTTCTGGTATGCACGCCCTAGCTTTTCGCTACGCACAGTACTTCAATAAGAAATACAACCGGTGCGGATATCTTTATCAGGGGCGCTATAAGGCTGTTTTAGTCCAAACAGGAACCTATTTACGGCGTTTAGTGCGTTACGTGCACCTGAATCCTGTACGAGCTAGTATTGTGCAAAGACCCGAAGGGTATATGTGGAGTAGTTATCGGGCGTATATGGGGAATGATGTGTATACGTGGCTTAACACGAGCATTGTTTTTGACGCATTTGGAGACACTCCTAACGTTCAGGAAAGAATGATTGAGTACACACTGATGAATGATGAAGAATCTAGAGCAGAACTGCTTGAAATTAGAAAATCACTCAAAAGTGGTGCTTATGGTGATGCTGAATTTTTAGAAAAATGGCACCCCAAATTAAGCTGGGATAAAATTCGGGCTCAGAGCGATCTAGAGAAGGCAAATATATCATTGGAAGATGTTATTCAGGCTGTTTGCTCACAGCTTGATGTGACTATCGATGACATTCGTTCAGATAAACGGTCTATAACGCTTATTCATGCGCGCATGATTCTTGCTTGTTTAACGCGGGAGCTTGGATTAGGATCATTGCCAACCCTTGCTCGTCTTATTTCGCGAGACCCTACCTCGTTAGCTAAACTTGCAAAAAAAGCTCAAGAAGATGACCAGGCACAAGCATTGAAGAAGCAAATATGGACTAGCATAATTCCCGCCAAAGACTTATCAGAGAGTAGAGCCGCTGATGAGGTGTTTTCTTCTGCAGCCCTGAGTCCTAATGCCTAATGCAGGCCCGGCCCCCAAATACGGCCCCCACTCGTTTCGCAGTTACCACTGCTCTCTAGCGAGTGTGTACAGAACCCCCGCGTTCCATTACAGGCCTTTCGGCCTTTCATTGCACACGGGGCTAAAGCTG
>JAJFUY010000214.1 GCA_021372185.1 Chlamydiales bacterium
ATAGGGTCGTCTGAGCCTGTTTCTGCTAATGCCGATAGGTATTCTTTCATGTCTGTAGGTGGAATGTTCAGATGAGATATAGCGATTTCGGCCTGGGTTTTGAGCATTTTGGTATAGAGCTCTGTCACTTCCTGAGGGGAGCCTACCGTTTTTTTGTTGTAGTGCTCTTTTACCTCTTTGACCACTGCAGTGTAAGTGATGCGGATGTTTTGGTCTTTTTCGAATATCTTTTCAACGCTTGTGGCAGAATCGCCCCTTGCTTGTACAAAGAGTCGTACAACAGGTGAGATCTCTTCAATCGTCGCTTCTTTAGCGACTGCTTTTTTAGCAGGTGCTTCAGCTGGTATTATATCGTCTACAAGTGCTTCTGCCTTGGTTTTTGCAGCTTTTGCAGGGGCTGGTTTTTTTTCTTTGGCAATGAGCATATCTGGTTTTTTGATTACTTCATCTATAAGCTCTTTTAGGGCCTTTACCTCATTGCGGGTAATGGTTTCTTTGCCCTCAATAGCTTTGTGAAGCTCTTGTTTATTTAACAGCTCTGGTTTTGAGCTAATGGCATTGCCAACAAAAAATTCGATAGCTCGTTTTTTTTCTTCGATGTCATCGCTTTTTGCAAAGGAATTAGCTACGTCTTTTAATGCATCAATGACAATGGCCCTTATTTGGGTTTTGGCAGCACCAAAGGCAAGGTTTGAACGTGCTGCAACTTGTGCCACAGCTACAGGAGCTTTTCCAAATGCTGGAGGTGGCGGCGGAGGCGGCGGAGCAGATCTGCTAGAAGGTGGTGGCGGTGGAGGAGGAGGTGCAAAACCACTTGGTTGTGTGGCAGGAGGAGGTGGTGGTGGCGGAGGAGCTGGTGCAAAAGACTCATCTGATGATGAAAGAAGTTCTGCTGATTGCGTGTCATCTTCGCTTTCCACATCGCTTTCTGGTTTGGGAAAAGCACTCTCTAGCTTTTTTAGATTTGCTAATGTGTTTTTAAGGAGTGCGATTTGATCATCTGATGCTGTGTGAGAGGATGAAAATTGTGAGATTAAGTCGCTTAAAACATTTTCTGAGCCTACAAGAAGTGAATAATCACGCCCGGAAGACGTTCCAGATGAGATTTTTTGAGAGCTTTTAGGTGAGTCTTGAGGTGCTGGGTCATTTCTTGGGCCAATTGTAGTCATAAAATATCCCTTATTTTTGAATGGTTCATGAAGCACCTACCTTTATAGCTGTAAAGGGCCCAATATCAGGTTGGGGCTGGTCATTTACAGTGCGATTGGTAGATGAAAATGTGCATTTATTGTTAGACACTTTAGTAAAAACATGTGTGGCAGAAGCTCTTGAGCCATCAGGTACAATAGAAGATGTTGTAACATGCCAAATATTACCGCTTTGCACCCAAGTACCTTTGGCTATACCGCCATGAGAATCAAAACACCAAGAGCAGATGCTGTTGTTGTGCGCATCCCAGCCAATCTGCTGCTGGCCATCAAGCTGGTTGTGGCCAAGAATTTTAAGAGAAAAATGCTGCACAAGGAAGTTTTTGTTTAAATCCCATGTGTAGGTAGTGCTAAAGGTTGTATTTTCGCCTTCATTTATCCAACTTCCGGCTAGCCAGTTAAGGTCTTTTAGGTGCTCATAGTGAGAAGGGGCGGGCTCCAATAGGAGATAGCTTACTTGCTGGATGCGCCAGAGGCCATCTTTTTTAAAATCTAAGGCAAAAGCTACCTGTTTGGGTGGGCAGTCGCTTTGGTGTAAATCTAGTAACCCTTTTACAGATTTGGCATCACGGCCTTTAGAGGTGATTTTTTCTACGTGAACGTGCGTGTCTGGTAATAAAGTTGTACCTAAACTAGCAGAGAGGAGAGAGGCCACGTTTTGGTTGCCTGATAGAGTTTCTCGATGAGCGAGGTTACAGCATGTAGCATCGGGCGCTAAAAGAGATGTGAGTTTGGGTATATCGTGAGAGAAGAGTGCTAGCTTAAAAGCTGCGGTTTCTTGCTTTATTTTTTCGGCGTCTGAGTCTTTTTTGGTGCATTGGCTACCTAAGAATAGCACGGCAAGGCTCAAAGCGTAAGCGGCTATTTTAGGGTAAAGCATACAAAATCTCATTATAGTAGTTAATTTAACTAATACTATAATGTAGAATTATTTAAAATTATTTAATTACATTTTAATTGCCCCCAAGAATTTGGGGGCAATAATCAGAATTATCTTATGAAGCAGCAGTTTGCGGCTCTTGAACCGTTGCGCTTAAAATTTTAATTGCTGTTTTTGGCTTATCTTGGCTGTCTTTTTCACAGGTTTCGATTTTTCTTACAACATCCATACCTTGAGTTACTTCACCAAAGATAGTGTGTTTGTTGTTGAGCCATGGCGTTGCTGCACAGGTAATAAAGAACTGGCTGCCGTTTGTAGCCGGGCCTCGATTTGCCATAGCCAATAGGCCTGGACGGTCAAATTTAAGTGTTGGGCTGTATTCATCGCCAAAGTTTTGGTCCCAAATTGATTGGCCACCGCGGCCGGTTCCTGTTGGGTCGCCGCCTTGAATCATAAAGTCTTTGATAACGCGGTGAAAGATTACATCATTATAGTAGCCCTTTTTGCATAGGCCAATAAAGTTTTCACAGGCTTTAGGTGCCACATCTGGTCTTAGAGTAACTTGGATAGAGCCAAGTGTTGTGTTAAGGGTAACAACTGGATTGTTTTGCATAGTAGTAGCCGCTAGTAAATTGGTTAAAAGTACCCCAAATAGTATCAGAAATCGGTTCATATTTCCTCCAAAAAATGTTAAAAAAATTTGTTTGCTAAAAATGCAGGGCATTCTTAGTGCTGGGGAGCAAAGTAGCAGTGTTTGCCTTTTGATGTCAAGAATAGCGCTGACGGCCCATATAACTTGCCCTTGCCCGTGCCCTTGCCCTTGCCCTTTTTGTATTTGTATTTGTTTTTCCCTTTCCCCGTTTTAAAAACAAAAAATCGGGCAAGGGCAAAGGCAAGGGCACGGGCAAGGGGAAAACACGGACCTTGATTCTTAACCTTATCTCTGTTATAGTTTTTTTATGACTGCACTTCTTGGAATTCATTCTCTATCAAAATCTTTTGGCAGCCAAACCCTGTTTGAAGATCTTTCTTTTACAATACTAGATGGTGAGCAGATTGGGCTTATTGGGCCAAATGGTGCTGGTAAATCTACGCTGTTAAAAATTTTGGCCGGGTCTGAAAGCCAGGATACTGGCTCAATTTCTAAACGCCAGAATTTGCGTCTTGCCTATGCTGAACAAGACCCGGTTTTTGCCGCGTTTTCTGTGCTTGAAATACTTGTGCAGGCAGCTCGTGGCCATGACATAATAGAAAATGAAACCAAAGCCCGCATCTACCTAAGTAAAGCGCAATTTGCTGATGAAACAGCTGATGCATCACTTCTTTCTGGCGGCTGGAAAAAGCGTCTGAGCGTGCTTAAGGCTATGATGCAGGAGCCTGATTTATTACTTCTAGATGAGCCTACAAACCACCTTGATTTAGAAGGTATTATCTGGCTTGAAAGATTCTTAAAGCGCGAAAGATGCTCCTACCTTGTTGTAAGCCACGACCGCTACTTCCTAGAAAATGTCTGCAATAAGATTGTCGAGATAAACAAATGCTACCCGGAAGGCCTGTTTATGTGCGACGGGACATTAAGTGACTACATGGAGAAAAAAGAGGCGTTCTTAGATGCTCAAGTAAAACAAGAAAAGGTGCTAAGAGCTGCAGCTAAAGACGAAGTAGACTGGATGCGCCGCTCGCCAAAGGCAAGAACGACAAAATCAGTCTCCCGCATGCAGAGAGCCTATCAGCTTTTAGATGATTTAGCAGATGTGAGCCAAAGAAATAAGACCTTTGAAGTGGCAATAGATTTTTCTGCCTCTATGCGTGAAACGCGTAAGTTGATGACAGTAAAAAACCTGGCTAAATCATTTAACGACAACTTTTTGTTCAAGGGCTTAGACCTTACATTATCTCCTGGTAGCCGTGTGGGCATCATGGGCAAAAACGGCACCGGTAAAACCACCCTCCTTAAGGTACTTGCAGGTATGTATACCTTTGATGCTGGTACTCGCAAGGTGGCAGATGATTTAAAATTAGTCTACTTTGACCAGCATAGAGAGCGATTGCCGCCACACCTTACATTAAAAGAGGCATTATGCCCGACTGGTGAGCATGTAGTATTTCGTGGGCAGCATATGCACGTTAATGGCTGGGCAAAACGCTTTTTGTTTACTCCAGATAAGCTAGTAATGCCCATTAGCTGCCTTTCAGGAGGTGAGCGAGCCCGTATCCTTATTGCCAAGCTGATGCTTGAGCCGGCAGATATCTTGTTTTTAGATGAGCCTACAAACGATTTGGATATCCCCACTTTAGAAGTAATGGAAGAGAGTCTAAAAGGCTTTCCTGGTGCATTAGTACTCATTTCTCACGACCGCTGTTTAGTTGACCGCGTCTGCACAGAAATCTTGGGTCTTGGCGACCCTACACGGCCACCTGAGCTTTATGCAGACTGCCTCCAATGGGAGCAAGCCTGTGCTGAAAGACAAGTAGTAAAACCGGTAGTCACCCAGGAAGCGCCAAAAGTGGAAAAGCCAGTAGTAAAAAAGCTCAGCTACAAAGAGCAAAAAGAACTAGAAGGCATGGAAGAAAAAATCCTGGCCCAAGAAGCGCTCATAGAAAAACTACACGCCGAAACAACAACCGCCGATAGCACAAAAGCCCTAGAGCTCTACCAAAAACTAGGCGAAGCTCAAACCCACCTAGATGCCCTCTTTTCCCGCTGGGAAGTTCTTTCTTCGTAAGATTACAACGTCGGCCAATTGTTTTAGAGCCCGATGTCTGGCGATTGAAATATCGTGATTCAATCGCCCTCAACCGGGCTCCAGGGTGGGGTTACACTTATTCCCACCGTTCCCTGCGGTCACGGTGGGCTTCACTCAATCGCCCTGAACGGGCTCTAAAACCATATTGAGAAACTTATTTGCATGTATGCAATTGTTTCTCATGGGAACCTATCTGTTAGTTTATCTTTTTTATTGTGATGTAGGCGGCGGTGTGGGAGCCTTTTTGGGTTAGATGTAGAGCTTCTGTTGAGTTTTGGGCGTTTGCTAGAGCGAAGGTTGGGTTTTGGGCATTTGAGTGGATGATTAGGGATTCTCGTGCCCATGTTGTTGGGGTGTTGGCATCAAAATGGGCATGGACTTCGTTGCCATCTACTTTTAGGGCGACAATAGCTTTGTTATTCCAGTTGGCGCCATAATGTACTTCGTAAAATCCGGGGCCGGCATTTGATGTAAAAATGCCTGTCTCTTGGTTGTAGGACATGCTTTGGTTGTGTTCTACTATAAAGGCTTTGATGGTGTCCCCTGCCGTTGGTGCGTGAGATTCTGTTACGATGGCAGAAATAAAGCCTGTGATGCTGTTTTGGCCTGGTTCGCCTTTAGCACCTTTTTTACCTCTACGACCTTTTTTGCCATCTTTTCCTGGGCGACCGCGTTTGGTTCCATAATTTTTGGTTGAGGTGGATTTATGTTTTTTTGGCTTTTGTTTTTTTATGACAAGCGTGTTTCTGACAGGTTCTGGGCCAAAAAATGATGGGGGAGGTGATGGCTTATGAGAGGTGGCTGTTACTAAAAGAGGGTTTACAGCTGGGGTTACAACTTGAACGGGTTGTGGCGGCAGTGCTTGTGGCGGGCTTGAGGGGATGTTATATTTAATCGGAGATGGCTTCACACTTTTATGTTCCTGTTTTTCAGGCGGTGGAGGCACATTGCTGATACCTGCATTCACAATGCTAGTAAGGCATATTGCGGTACAAAAAATGTAAAGGCATGTATTCATGAAAGTATCTCCCGAAATTATTGTTCAAAAGCTCTTCTTACGATAATATGTCGATTTGGATCAATAAAAATGTGGGGTTAGTATGACGGGCATAATATCCTTTAAAGTGTTTCAAGATATTTCATCGTGCACTTTTGAGGAAACTACAGGCCCTTGGGCCAAGGTAGAATTGAAATGCCATAACCTATGCCTTACGTTTATTAAAGATACTGAAACCCACGAAATTTATGCTCCTGACTCTAAAAACGTGATTAGAAGAAAGTGCGCAGGGCTGATTCCGGCTACTTTGTTATATACTGTTGCCCGTGCTGTCTATGGTGTGGCTAGGGTTATAACTTCTGCCGGGGCTCCTGATGAGGTTGCAGCACTTAAAAACGGTGTGTACTATAGTACAAAGGCTCTTGGTGCTGCTTGCTCTGGTATAGTCCATCCTTATGAAGGACGTAAGCTCTTTGCCATATGTGAGCGTAAAATAAATGGCCATGAGCAAGAGGCAGATTTTGATGATGGGTTTTATCTTGCGCGCTGTTTTGTCCCTATCAACCACAGGGTTGTTGACAAAACATACGATGATATGAACATCTTAAAAATTAAGCGCGCTGTATATAAAGAACACTTTAAATCTCAGCCCTAACTTCACGAGTTTCTTCAGAGTCTAGTTCATGTTCAATTTGTGCTAGAATTCTATCGCTAATTGTGCCCTCTTCCCATATAGCTAAAAGGACTTTTCGCTGGGCTTGCACTACTTTTTTGCGAGCAGCTTCTAGATGAGAGTGGTTGCCGCTTTCAGGTGAGATAAGTTCCCATAGTCGATGTCGGTTATCAAAATAGTTATGCAAGAGATTGCGCTCTTCTTCTGATACCGCATTGGCACTGTGGAGTTTGTGGATTTCTTTTTTTGCTACTTCAATAAGATTGCGTCTTGTATCAAGCGTGGGGTCTGAGAGTGCATTTGGAGGCAATTTGAGCCACTGAATAAGCTTACCAAGGGTAAGGCTGGGTATTAAAAGAGTAAATAGTATCACACAGAATACCATGTAGATTACAATTTCTCTACCAGGGGTTGGCATGCCGTTATTGAGTGTAAAAGGGAGTGCCAATGCTGCAGTAAGAGACACAATGCCACGCATGCCCACCCAGCCAATGATAAGGCCTTCTTGACTGCTCTTGCGGCTCACCCAGGCCATTCTTACCGCAAACATAATGAAAGTTATGACAAGAGAAAAGCCTGTATAGGTGCCTACTTGTGCCCACGTCATGTGGCTTGTTTGTTCATCAAGCTGTGAGCCGATTAAAATGAAGACAAAGCAGTTAAGTATGATAATGTACATATCCCACGTGACACGCCCTATCATGCGTCTTAGAGATGTCTGGTTTTTAAATATCATGCGTGATGAAACAATACCACCTGCTACTACTGCCAGCACGGCAGAAATTCCCATCCAAGAAGCAACGATATAGGTGATGTACGGTATTAAAAACGAAGTAAATGTGCCCACAACTGGGTCTAAGCATTTACGGGTTATTTTTTGGAGGATATAGTTGATGCTAGCACCAAAGAGCGCACCGCCTAGAGACATATACAAAAACTGTTCACTTGCCTCCAAAAGAGAAAAAGAGCCCGTAACAAGAGCTGTAAGCGCTATACGATAGAGTACTAAGGCCGAAGCATCGTTTACAAGGCTTTCACCCTCGAGTATGGTAATAAGCTTTGTGCCTAGTGGAAAGCGTTTAAGAATTGACGTAGCCGCTGCTGCATCAGGAGGTGATACTATCGCTCCAAAGACAAAGGCAAGGGCCCAAGGAAGCTCGGGGAAGTAGAGTTTAAAGATACTAGCTACCACTACCGTGGTGACCACAACGAGCCCTAAGGCAAGTGAACATATTTTGCGTGCATGTTGTTTGAATTCACGAAGTGAGGTCCAAAAGGCGGCACTATGGAGTATGGGCGGTAGAACTATTGTTAAGATAAGCTC
>JAJFUY010000237.1 GCA_021372185.1 Chlamydiales bacterium
GCTCTTCCGATCTGTGCGGAATTTACCTTGATTTAAACGCACCAAATGTGTGATATTGAAAGTATGATACATGAAGAAACTCCATTCATTGGCCGAAAAAACGAGCTTGAAGATCTTAAGGGCTTATTACAGCTTAAGGTAGCAAGCCTTGCTGTCATCAAGGGGCGCCGTAGAGTTGGCAAAAGCAGGCTTGCCAGAGAATTTGCTAAGAATTTTACGTACACATACACCTTCGTAGGGCTCGCACCTACAAAAGGGGTTTTAGACCACCATCAACGCACGTACTTTAGTTCCCAGATGGATCAACAGGGGATTGTTCAGAACTCGGGTGAATCATGGGCCGATCTTTTTTTGGATGTCGCTACACACTGTTTACAAGGCAGAGTACTCGTTATTTTGGATGAAATCAGTTGGATGGGAGCCAGTGACCCCACATTTCTTGGACAGCTAAAAACTGCATGGGATGAACATTTTTCTAAAAACCCAAATCTTGTTTTGCTTTTATCTGGATCACAGTCAACCTGGATTGATGATAACATTCTTGGAGACATGAATTTTGTGGGTAGAATTACTTATCCATTAACCCTCCACGAGTTATCTCTTGAAGATTGTCGTAATTTTTGGGGTGCTCAAAAAGAGCTTGTTTCACCTTATGAAATGTTAAAGGTACTTGCCGTAACAGGGGCCATTCCTGGGTATTTACTGCGGATTAATCCGAAACAAACAGCTGAAGAGAATATACAAAGACTCTGTTTTAGCCGAAAGGGTTCGCTTGTACGGGAATTCGATGGACTTTTTTCTTATCTAATCGCACCTCGCAATCAGCTATATAAAAAAATACTTCAGTTATTAGCAGAAAAAACTGCAACCGGCGAGCAATTGAACGAATGGCTTGAAAAAAAGAAGGGCGGAGATATAACGAAATATCTAAAGGATCTTTGTGAAAATGGATTTGTTACAAGGCAATTTACTTGGCATTTAAAAGATGGAAGCATTTCCAAACTTAGTCACTATCGATTAAGCGATAACTATACAAGATTTTATTTAAAATATATGGAACAAAATAAAGCTGGTATCTTGCTAGGTCAGGTGCTCAATCTTCCTGCCTCATGGCATGGCATTTTGGGCTATCAATTCGAAAACCTTGTGCTTTCCAATAGTAGCAAGATACAGCAGTTGCTCGGCATTCAGCCAAGTGACATCATCTGCCATGGCCCCTACTTCCAGACAGAGACATCGACTCGTAAAGGATGCCAGATAGATTATCTTATACAGACTAAGAATAACAACCTTTACGCTGTAGAAATAAAGTTTAAAGATGACAAAATTGACAGTTCGATTATCGCAGAAGTGCAAGAAAAAATTGCCCGTCTTGATAAACCCAAGGGTTTTTCATGTCGAGCAGTACTCATCCATGTCAATGGAGTCGCTCAGAGTGTCATAGAAAATGACTTTTTCAGCCAAATCATCGACTTTGGCAGCTTTGTTACATGACAAAGTGACTACTAACCCTGTTCTTCATTCACGTTGTGTATAGCAAAAAGAAAAGGTTGCAGTGATCGGGGACGAAAGCAGGGGCCGTAGATTGCCGGCCCCTTGTTTTAACTTACGGCTGTAAGCTAAAATTTGATAATGGTGATGCGTTTGCAGCTGTGTAGAGTGGATACCCTGCAGCTTGAGACGCCTGCACAACAACGAAGTTGGGGTTCGCTGTGTTTACACTATAGTTTGTGGTGTTTGCAAAGGCCACATTTCTAGTGTACAGATTAGGTGTTTGGGCCGCTGTTGTATCAAGCACACCATTGGTGTTGAAAGCAACTTCATTGGAATCTGCCACAAGAAGCGTTACGCCGCTGGCAACAGAAATACCTTGGGCATTTTTCGTTGCCACGCAGTCAAGGATGTTGATGTTGGATCCAGAGCTTGCTCTAAATCCGTTACCAGAGGCTGAAGTAGGGGAAGTAAATCCGGTTGAAATGCAGTTTTTAAATGTAATTCCATTAGATGTTCCTGTGCATTGAAAGCCCACGCTGTTAATACCAGCTACACCAGGGAGATTGCCCGCTGTGGCTGTGCAGTTTTCAAAAATAATATTATCAGATGCGTTTGCTACAAATGCTGTTGGCATATTAAGCACATGACAATCTTTCACCACACCTCTTTGTGGTCGTGGAATGCCGAGGAACACTAAACCTACTGATTCAAATCCCCAGTGTGACTGTATTCCAG
>JAJFUY010000273.1 GCA_021372185.1 Chlamydiales bacterium
GGCTGTATAAGGTCGCCATAGCCGGTTTGCCGGTTGAGGTGAATACGAGCTAAGCATGAACCCATTTCATAAGCCAGAGCGTCGGTAAACTCTGTTATTTTAAGCAATGTGCCAGACAGGCACTCTATCAAAATAGCTCCCTTGATGCCTGTTTCTGGTGGCACAACCTGAATTATACGCGGTACTGGTATTATGGCAGCAAAATGGTTCAGAAAATAGACTTCGCGAAAGTAGTCATTGGTACGCGTGCATATTTTTAAAATAAGCTCAGTAGCTGAGGTAAGAGTGACCTTATAGACGAGCGCAACCATTGCGTCTTCATGGTCGATATGGGAAAATGTAGCGCCTTGAAGGTTAAGGCGTTGTTGATACAAAGTAATAGGATTCATTTCCTGCTAGGATATCCCATCGCAAGGTATTTTATCAATCTGATCTGTTGTTAGGGGTAGGGCTATAATATAAATCAAAAGAGCTATAATTCTTTACAGAGAACTATTTCGCTTGATAGAATCTCCTTGAGTGAAGTTTTGTATGGAGGGAATTATGCCTGAAAATACAGGAAAAATACAGGAAAGTAGCAAGTTTCAAAAGGGGCAGTCTGGGAATCCAAGAGGCAAGCCAAAAGGTGCTAGAAATAAATCAACACTAGCCGCAGAAGCGCTACTTGAAGGTTCGTTGAAAGAAGTCTGCAAAAGAATTACTGAAGAGGCGCTTACTGGCAATATGCTGGCTGCGAAGATGGTCTTGGAAAGGTTTCTACCGGTGAGAAAAGATCGGGCGATCAGAATTGATATGCCGCAACTGAAAACGAACGAAGATGTTTTATCAGCAATAGGTTGCGTTGTTACAGCTGTTGGGTGCGGAGAAATTTCACCTGCTGAAGGCGAGTCAATATCAAGGACTCTTGATATGTATGCGAAGGCTTTAGAAAATCACCAATTAGAGGCGAGACTACAAGCTCTTGAAACCACCAACACAAAAGCAGCATGAAACTATCAAACAAAAAACGTATAGAAAGTTTGGAAAAAGTGCTGACGGTAAAAAGATGTCGTGCGCGCTCTGCAATGGTTTGTTTTGACCCATCTATCACGGACTTTGAGATAAATTCTTTGGAAATTGATGCTGATGTGATACTTGCTTTACCTGATAATGGGAGGAGATGCTGCAATGAAGAGCGTATCCCGAAGGGTTCATATAAAGTAACGTATAGCTACTTACTGAAGAGACCAAAATGAAACTGTCAAACAAAAAACGTATAGAAAATTTAGAAAAAGCTCAAGCGCCAAAAAAGGGTAGACCACGAAGCGCGATGGTTGTCTTCGATGCTTGCATCCGTAATTTTGACATAAAATCTCTTTCGATTAATGCTGATAGAGTGGTCGTTGTGCCTGATAGTGCAGGGTATGCTCCAAAGGGTTCGTATAAGGTAAGTTACTGCTATTAAGGGATCGTTATTTTGAACGACCCCTTACGGTTACCTGAAATCAACCATTTGGTGGTTGTAGCCCTCGTGCTACCCATTGTTTTAGATCGACCCCCAACTTAAGTGCATCTCCTGGACTTTTGCCTTTTGGGACTGGCCGTACAAGCAATTGGGGATATGTCAATCTCCAGTAGGTGTTACTTTTTAGTCCTGCTTCATCATAGTCCAATGAAAGAAGAATTTTTGGGGATTTTCTGAGTTCTAGATGTAACTGTAAATCCGGTTTCATCTGGGCGCCACCAAGTGCTACCACAGAACAAATGTCGCCTATGGCATCAAAGGTAAGCAAGGCATCGAATTCGGATTCCATAATCAGAATCGGTTTCTTGGAATCGCCATACATTGTTGGTACAGCCATGCTGCCTGGAATTACAATGTATTTTTTAAACTTAACTGATGGTATTTTCGGCTCATCGGTACGCCGAATTTTGAGTTTTACAATGAATCCTTCCAAAAAGGTTGGAATGACAATGCCTTTTGGGAGCCATAGTTTTACTAAGCCTCCCTCAGAGTTGCGTTTATCACTTAACCCCCATTTGGATCGTTCAAGCGTGAGTTCTTGATGACAATAGCCAAGTTTCCAACGCCTAATGGATTCTTCATTGAACCCCCTTGCTTTAAGAAGTTCAACTGCCTTAGGGTGCTTCCAAAGCATATTGTGACACTCATCTACAAATGCAGAGGCATTGGTTTGCCATGTAGAATTGGGCATGGTAGCTTCTCCCAATTTTGTCCGAGGCTTTGTGAGGTCAGTTACAAAATATTTGCGTGATTGCTTGGGCGCTACCTTTAGTTTTGAGCAGGCATCGACATAACTTAACCCAAGAATATCTCTGCAAAACTGAATTGCGTCTCCTGTGGTGTCACATTGCCGACACCAGTAGCGACCCATGCAGTTTTTAGTAGCCTGCTTAGGCCATAGGTGAAAACGATCTGAATGAATACCTTTTCCACCATCGCCGCACTTTGGACAAGAGCATACATATTCTCCTCCATAAGTCTGCGCCACACGAGTTGGTGAAAGTCCTGCTTCTTCTGCTAATTCTATTAAATCCATTATTCCTCTTGTGATTTTACGATGTATTCATAATTTCGAGGGAACGTTGAGAACATTGGGAACATGATTTTCTTTCCCCTGGTTGTCAATGAGTTAAAGCTCTTGCGCTTGTTCCCTGCTACTAGGGTGCAATTGGGAACGCGGGAACAGTAATCTTGGAAAATTGGATATTGTTCCCGTGTTCCCGGCGTTCCCAGTTATTTTAAGCCCAAATTAAGCTTCATCTCCCAAAACCTTATTACTAAATGCGTAAACTGATTTTGACCCCATTTGTGGCAATCGTTTTTTAAGTTGAATCCTTTCGTTGCCTGGAATCAACCACCCCGCTTCACGACACACCCGTTCAACTAATTTTTTATCGTAACCGGCGCATAGCTCTGATTTAAAAACTTCAGGAAAAACGTAATAGGTTGTTTTATCTCCTTTGCATTCTCGAAATCCAGCACGATTAACTATTTTTTGATGAGGCGTTTGCGTTATATTTGGATCGTGTGCATCAGGTGTGAAACTTGCAAGATCTGCAAACCTACTTTCACCATAAAGCTCGAAAAAATTACGAATATGCGCCTTTATTTGGTCAATCTCCATACACCCAACACTCCCTCTTGCATGAAGCCAATCTTCAAAACAAGCTTTCACGCCACTAAAAGCTTCTCCCGTTTCCCATTGAGTAATACCCATTACGGTTGCGATCTCACCCGCAGCTGCTATGACTGCGAAACGATCTAAAGACCTTGTTACTTGTCCTTGGGCATTGATAGGCAAACACTCCTGCTTAAATTGCCGCATTTTTTCTCTGGCCATTTTGAGATACTCAGCTTTGTTGGCAATGAATAATTCAATGAACCGTATTGCAGCTGTTCCATAATATTTTGAGAAAAGCTCTTTCAATGCATTTGCAAAGGCTTCTCCGGTAGGGTGTCCGTGTAAATGTTCAAAGGCACCATATTTTTCTGTATCTGCAGGTATATTCAATATGCGCACTTCTTGTCCCGCACGCGGTTTTCTTCCGGCTTGTTGCATGTGATCGGCTAAATTGGTTTCTCCACTTGAGAGAAAGAGAATTCGCCAGTTAGACGGAGGTTTTGAAAACCCCAAAGCATCTGACCGAATTTTTCCTGAGCCATTGGCAAGCATGTAAATGGCTTCTCCAATTTTATCAGGATCACTCTGACTTAATTCGTCCAGGCAAAGTAAAGTATCATTATGGGTTAAGGCAATACCTTCTAATCCGTTGGTTGTCGCACGCCAGGTTACAAAATAGTTTTTGTCGCCCCAACACGATGCAGCCACTCGTGCAATCGTTGACTTACCTAATGAACTTATTCCGTGAAAATGTATTCCACCACCTTCTACTCCCAACGGGGTTAACAAGGGGGCAGCAAAAGCCATTGAAAGAGCTAAAACGAGTCTGCTGTTACCCTCCGATAGTTTGGCTAGTTGTTGCCACTCTTCAAGGTTGCCTCGGCTTGAAAAATTGCCATTAACATGACCGGACTGAAAGATTATCTGTTCGTTGGTGGATCGTCCTATAGTCTGTGAGGGTAGGATAAAGCAATTATCATGCCACCCAATTTGAGGAGTACATAAGGCTCTTGTCTTGGGATGAGATGATTGGATATATGTAGTGAGCTTTTGACACACTGCCTTTCCAGGCTCAATTTCAAGCCCTTTGGATAACAATACTGAACGATACACAGTGCCGTCTCCGGCCAATAAAGACATAGGCATAGCAAAAGTGTGAGGCTTTCCATCACAGTCATGCCAGTGAAGAAGTCTTCCGAATTCTTCGCCGTGTTGGTTTCGTGTTATTGCGGTAATCTCTAGGCGTGAACAGATACGTAATTTGGTGGGTACAGCATCATCTTTAGTTGCTTCCTGATAGTACAAGCCTATTTCATCTAAATAAAATCCTGTAGAAAGCTTGGAGCGTTGCTTTTCTGCTTCCTCCCTGCATTTTTCTTCTATTTTTTCAGACCGCTCACGAATGATTTCTTCGTCTGAATTTTCTTGTAAAATCTCTTCTGTCGTGTTAATATTCATCTTGTCTATTCCTTAAGAAAGTAAGCGTATCGAGCTCGAACTTGATGTGCTTATGGTTAGATAATTTATATTTTCTTTATGCCTCGCCCCGATGTAAATTGGGGTCGAGGTATAATTCTTCTCTTTTGCAATCCGAAGTTGACTTTCAAATAGTTTTTGAGCAGGCTTCATAATTGCTTTCCTCCATTCTTCTCAGAAATAATTTCGAAAAAGGCGGGGACGTTAACTAGGACACGGCGACCAACTCGAAAAAAAGCCTTGTCGAAGCCATTTATCGAGGCATCTAAAATGATCGCGCGCAAAGCGCCTTCTGATGGATAAGTAAATCTCTCGCAAAACTGACGTACTGTTACCAATTGAGCTTCTTGTACTGACATTACAACCTCCTTATTTTGTTTGGTTGTGGTTAAAGCTCTATGATTGGGTTTTGCGGCTTATAAATTAAGAGAAGGCTTTACGAAAAGGTCAGTGACTGACCCTTTCTCACTTAAGGTTCAGCGAGTGTGACTTACCTTTTCAGATGCTGTGGCTTACCTATTTTAGGTTTTTTGACTTTGCACGGCGAAGTCTTTTATCTATAGGATGCGGATCTGCATCACGTGCCCAATTATTATAGGTGGATCTTTCATATTTTCTTGACAGCTTAACGTCGCCGTTGTCTATTACCCTAATTAATTCACCTACAATTAGGTCTCGACAGGTTTCCTTATCATTCAACCATTCGATTTTCATCCATTCTACGGCGATTTTTTTGTCCGACAAACGAGAGTCCTTTTTTGGGGTAGCATTGACCTTCGTTGGAGGCTTGTCCGATTTTTGAGTAATCTGCACCTCCACCATATTCAGGAAGGTGTCGACATGGCGAAGTATTTGCTTACGAGAAAGTGGATGGTCTTTAGGATTCTTCGATGAAAATTGATGGAGATAGGGTCCATGGTCCCCTTGAAGGCATAATTCCTCTGCATCTTGAGCGCATCTTATTTTTAAGCCGCTAGACTTCACGGTCGATTCGTATAAAGCATAATGAGATAAAATTTTCAAAAAGCCTAATAACGCAGCAGGATCACTTTCACGGTCTGCCTTCAACCTTTGAAGGCCTTCCGGCCCCTTCCTAGAAAGCATGTGCGCAATACAATCAGGAAATATAAGTTTCTCAAGTATGCCACAGTGGAGACCGGTTGTGCTAATAGTGACATTTATGTCATCGGAATTATGTGGGACGGGCAGCCTTCGCGTTTTAGCCCATCCTTCAAAGAAAGTGTCATTTTCAAGAGTAGCTAGGTTTGAAACTGTCTGCTGCAGGTTTGCTAATATGAGGTCCAAATAAATGGCAGGGGGCAGATTGTTGGTGTTTTGCAAAGCATTTTCCAATCTCTCAATAGCGTGCTTGATCGACGGGTCTTGTGCAAAAATTGCTGTCCGGAGTTTGACTATTTTTTCTTTAACCCATTCGAGAGCCTTGGTCATATTCTGATCCTGCTCTTTCTCGGCCTTTTTCAGTTTCTTCTCAAACTCTGCAATAGAAGAGGCTGTTTTTGTATCCTTGAACAGAGTGTCCAAAATCTGCGGTAAACGTTTTAGAATGCCCCCAGAGCTCTCCGCACTGTGCATAATATCTCGCTCTAGCATTATGCTTTCAGGTAATTTCTTGGCCATTGTTAGTCCTTTTTGTTTTGTGTTGATCCATTCCCAAGTCTTTCTAGTAGGCTTCTTTTGCGCTCAAGGCTGCGGTGGCAGTACACACTTGCCATCTTTTTTGTCTTCCATCCGAAAATCTCCTGCAGATCGCCTTCTGTAGCCCCTTCATTCGCAAGATCGGTTGCAGCCGTATGTCTGAGTAGGTGGAACACAAAGCCTTTAATACCAGCTTCTTGCAGGGCCTTTGTAAAAGATTTTCGGATGGAAATCCCATACTTTATAGGTAGGAGTCTTCGGCTTTTGAACACTAGCTCCTCTGGCGCATCGCCATATGTAGGGCAGGAATGAAAGACCTGTATGATTTCGTTTGTGATAGGTATAACGCGCCGATCACCGTTCTTGGTCTCTTGTAGGGTCATGTAGCGCTCATCAAAGTTGATATCATTCCATCTTAAGTAGACAATTTCGCCGTAGCGCATGCCAGTGAGTAGGGCAAGATTAACGATGTGATATAGATATGGGTTTTTAGATGATCTACAGGCCTTTAAGAGGTTTTCCTTTTCTGTATAGGATAGGCACCGATCCCGTCCACGAGACTCCTTGAGCTTTCTGACTTTTTGCATTGGGCTGGCGTCCATCCATTCCCACTCTTTTGAGGCTACGGATAATGCCTTGGAAAAGGTAGCTAAATAGCGATTCACCGTCCCGGGGGAACGCTTAGTGTTTTTGCTGGTTGTCTCAGCTAGCAGTTTGTCCCGTACGCCAGCAATAGCTGAAGGGGATAGGTCGCGTAAAAGTAAGGAGCCCAATTCATCTTTCCAGCGTTGCAGCAACTGCACTTTTTTAGGGTAATAGATCGGATGTTGAGGCACGCATTGTTTGATGAAGCGATCAATTAATTCGCCAACAGTATGCTTTCGACCGGCTGCAAGCCCTTTATGGCGTCCATCCCGTATGGCAGCTTCAGTATCCTGAATCCATTTCTTCGCTTGAGTTTTTGTCCTAAAGGATTGCCGCTGCTTATCATATCCTCGCAGGCGAACTTCTGCATGAAATACATCGGTTCCGTCGTTTTTTGTTAGTTTTCTAATAGATCCCATATAGTCTCCAAAATGAAGGGTTGTATACTAGCACAAATGGCTGAAAGCCAGAACAGCCGATACAGTATCGGCTGATTATTGGTTGAAAAATCCACTCTGAATATGACGTGAGCTTTTTCAAAGCTGAAATTACGCAAAATTTACGCACTTTAATTAATTCTTGATAGAGATTCGCGAGATTATTAAGTATTTTTGTAAAAACTAAACGTCGTTGAAGTTCCCAATGTTCCCTTATGCCCTCTGTGGGGTTGGGAACAGGGTTCTTGCATATAAGTCTCTGAGAGTTAGGTGGTAAGGAATTTTGTTCCCGCTGTTCCATATGTTCCCAGCAAAAAACAGGGAGGATGCAGAATTTTTTATGAAAAGGGGAGGCGTAAACAGGCTGTTGCTGTGCTTTAGGGCAGTTTGTTGCCGTTGAATGCGTAAAAAATGCGTAAAAAGGAATAATAGCGTTACTTGCGTAACGCGTAAAAACCCATCTTGGAGTATATGTGGAAGGATTGGGGCAGGCAGGACTTGAACCTGCGACCAACGGATTATGAGTCCGCTGCTCTAACCGACTGAGCTACTGCCCCCCGAAAAGAAAGTGGTCGTTATTATACAGAATCGCTTGCCTTTTTTCCCAGCAATTCAGTAAAGGTAGGCTAATTTACTTTTTTGTACTGGGGACTTTATTTCATGCGCAGGACATTTTCATACGCTTTTACGCTGTTGTCGATTGCTACATCTTTGATGGCAGGGGGCAGTGATTCAAGGCAAATTAGTGACAGTAAAATAATTGCTATAGAGGTTCCGGAGGATTTTACTGTATCGAGTGTTGGGCCTAAGAAGTGTGGTAATGATTTGTACCTTACAGCCTATTTGCAGGGCTGTTTGGATTCAAAATTCCCAGGGTCTGGGGTTATTGTCAATGTGCGTAATGGCGATGTGATACTTTCTAATTTGCCAAGTGATAAAGAGCGTGCAAGCCATTTACAGGCATATGTGCAAAAGTTTGTGGCAAATTCATTGATGACAGATGTTACTGGCTTAAATGTGGTTCGTGAGCACACAGAGAATGATAAAGAGGCCCTCAAACAGAGCCGTCACAGGGGTATGTGGTTGCCGCAGTCTACTATTTTATTTCCAGCTCAAGTTGCAAACCCTCGTCAGGTGTCGTTCTCAGGTGGTATTAGGCTTCGAGACACTGTTGCGGGCCAAGTTTCTACTCCCGTTTCTTTTGGTGATCAGTTCCCGCTTTATAGATGGTCTAATGTAGAAATAGGCTCTAAAAAAGGGGAGATGCAGCTTGAAGTTGAAGGGTGTGTGTTTGCTATTTTTGACCAACGTGAATATTCAAGCCCATTAATTAATGCTGATTATTATGTAGCAGTTCCTGTTACCTATGCGTATGAAAACTGGGCGTATCGCGCACGGCTTTATCATATTTCATCGCACCTTGGTGATGAGTATTTAAAGCGTAAATGCCACGTTAAGCGTTTAAATAAGAGCTTTGAGGCAATTGACCTAGAGGCCGCGTGGAATATCACAGACCAGATTAGAGTGTATGGTGGACCTGGTATTATTGTTCATAGTGACTCTGAGATGCACCTTAAAAAGCCTTATGTGCAATATGGTATGGAAGTGCGTCCTTGGAGATATGAGTGGAAGCAGCTTTATGGTACTCCCTATTTAGCGATGCACTTTGAAAACTGGGCAGATACTGATTGGGGTATTGATGCTACTTTTGCCCTTGGCTATGAGTGGGGTAAGCTTAATGGCCTCGGCAAAAAGATTCGTGCTTCTATCGAATACCATTCTGGATATGCTGACGAAGGGCAATTTAGCCGCCTAAGAGACGACTACGTTCAGTTTCGTCTATCCTATGGGTTCTAAAGCGTAATTCGAGAAAATAAACAAATTTGTGGGCCGAAGGTCCACGTTTATTATTAGCCCATCAATGTAGCGCCGATGGTGCAAATTGTGGGAACAGTATGAAAAAAAACATCTGAGCCACGGATGTGGCGGCTATAAAATAATGAGCCGCCACATCCGTGGCTCCACATTTTAATTACATTTGTTTCCCATAGTTTGGCCCTTTCGGGCCTACACTATGGGCTAATAATAAATGTGGACCTACGGCCCACAATAGGTCTACACGGTGTTAGTCTAGGAGGAACTTTTCGGTTTCGTCTTGGTGTTTTTTTAGGTAGGTCATGAAGGGGGTGCCACCGGTGCCTACTGCCGTTGGGTTTTCAGCTGTGGCTTGGTGTTGTTTTTGGATGTAGGTGGCGGCGTATTTTAGGTGCGTTTGGCGAAAGCGGTTTATGAGGGTGATGCAGCTGTTGTAGAGGGGTTTTAGGGCTGGATTTGCTTGCACGAATGATCGCAGTTTACTTTGGGATTCTATGTAGGCTAAAAATTCGCGGTGGGGTTTTGGCATGTATTGGCGCATTTCTTGTAAGTAGGTATAGAGCATATCTTGGGTGTGGGTGATGCCAAGTAGCCCATCTAGTGTTGGGATAATGGAGCTTTGAGCGCCGGTTTCACCACGAAATTGCTGGGGTTTATTATCATACACACCTTCGTAGATGAGGCCGTTTGGAAAGAGTGGATGGTTTTTCCAGCCAAAGATATAGGGGCGCACTCGGGTGTAGTATATGTATGGGTCACAAGCCTCTGGCATGCGATCTAGTGTTTCACACATATTTTTCAGGGCCTTTTCAACAATTTTAAGCGATGCTTCGATTTCTGAGGCGTTATTAGAGTGTACTATATCTAAGCAGGCATTAAGGGCCGGGATGCTTTGCGCTTCTATGGCTACATGGATAAGGATAAACCATTCTTCGTCAATGCCGCCTAGGAAATTTTGGATGAGGACGATGTTGCCGAGGTCTATGGGGCCGTTTTTATTTATTCTCTTCCAGTTGGTAAGTGCATATGAGGCGTATGATAATACCGGCAGGCGGTTGCATTTTGTAGCTACTTCATACCAAGGTTTTGCCAAAATTGCAGGGATTGATTGTGGTGGTTCTTTATGCCCCCATACATAGGCGTGGCCTATGTATGACAGAATTTGCATGGCGCGCTCTTGCTCTTTATCATTTTCTAGCTTGTCTACAGGAAATTCTGGTAAGTGCTCTATTGTGCT
>JAJFUY010000283.1 GCA_021372185.1 Chlamydiales bacterium
CATTTTGCGTCTCATTTTGACATTTGCGATGGCATTTTGCAACACCAATCGTCTTTTTTCTCTTTTTAAGGATAAAAGAATAGCATGTCAAGCCTCATTTTGCCATCGCTAATGTCATTTTGCGTCTCATTTTGACATTTGCGATGGCATTTTGCTAAAAATAGGCACATCTTTTATTTTGCAAATTAACTTCAATCAAACTATAATGTTAATAAAAATTCTAACTATGTGGGATTACTTTATGAGTCGCTTAGAAAATCTAGCTCTTGTTCCTTTTGCATTCAAAGATTGTGTTGTGAATTTGGGGTATTCGTTGGTGGGTGCTGGCGCGTCTTTAGTGTCTACCTGTACGGGTGAAAAATTTAAAACCATTAATGATTGGTCTACATTTACTGCTTGCTCAAAAAATATACTTAACCCACTGCATGAGGCTTTTGTAAGTGTACTCGCTCCTAAAGCAACCATGGGTCGCACATACACAAATGAAAACGGCCTTATCTCTGAAAAAATATTGAGCGTCTTTACAGTAAATTGCCTACTTCGTTGCGGGACATCTAAAAATGAAGCAGTACGTAAAATCTGCACAAGACTTTGTTTTGCTGTAAAAGCCGTGGCAACTCTTGTCACAAAAGCGGTAGATCTCACCCTTGGTCTTACTGCCACTGGTGTTTCTCTCGTACTTCTTGGACAATCAGACACCATTAATCGCTTTGCACAAAAGCAGCTACACGCAACGGATGTTGTACACTCTTTTTGCACGTGCATAAAAGGTATTGCTGACCCAACTGCTGTCTACAAAAGTTTAAGAAAAGAATATTTCTAGAACGATTGAAACAACATCATTTGGCCTGTTTCAAAAAAGCACAAAATGTGAGACAATGAGCGCATGAGCTCATTTGTCCACCTTCATGTTCACTCACAGTATTCTATCCTTGATGCGACGGCTTCACTATCTGGCCTTGTGCAAAAGGCATCGGCCCTTGGCATGCCCGCACTTGCGCTTACTGATCATGGCAATTTATTTGGCGCGGTAGATTTTTATAAGCTGTGTAAAGAATATAAGGTAAAGCCAATTATTGGCTGCGAGATGTATGTAGCCCCAACATCTCGGTTTGAAAAGAAAAAGATTGGCTCTAAAGTTGCCCAGCATCTCACACTTATTGCCAAAAACCAAGTTGGCTACCAAAACCTCTGTAAACTCTCATCCTTAGGCTATACAGAAGGCTTTTATTATTATCCACGTATCGATTTAGAGCTTTTGAATCAGTATAAAGAGGGTCTTATCTGCCTGTCAGGGTGTTTAGAGGGAGCTATTGCACAAGCTGCCTTAAACAGCCCAGATGAAACACTGTTAGGTGTGGTGCAAGAATATAAGGCACTTTTTGGTGATGATTTTTACTTTGAGCTGCAGCGCCATTCTAGCATCAATGAAGAGCTGCAACTAGATGGCATGTTTGATGAATCATGGCTCTACAGCCACTACCAAGAGCATATTCTTAAGCAAGAAAAGGTGATCAGTAAGCTTTTACCCCTCTCAAAAGAGCTGAACATTCCTTGCGTGGCTACCAACAACGTGCACTACCTTGAACGATCAGACTGGAAAGCGCACGAAATTTTATTGAACGTACAATCGGGCGAGCCTGTAGAGCAGTGGCAGCGCGATGCCATGGGTAATCCCAAATTTCGTACACCCAACCCCAAGCGCTCAACGTTTGCCTCGCACGAGCTTTACTTTAAAAGCCAAGAAGAGATGGCCGCCCTCTTTGCTTACATCCCTGATGCCTGCACAAGAACGCTAGAAATTGCCGAGAAGTGCACGCTTGAAATGGACCTTAAGACCAAGCACTACCCTGTTTTTGTACCCGTTGGCAGCACATACCACAAAGAAACACACAGCCAAACAGTAGAAAAGTTCTTGTGGGACTTATGCGAGCAGGGCATCCCCAAACGCTATACCGCGCATAATTTAGCACGCGTTGCCGAAAAATACCCGGGCCGTGACCCTCTAGAAGTAGTCAGAGAACGCCTTGCCTATGAGATGAGCGTTATCTGCCCCAAAGGCATGTGCGACTACCTCCTTATTGTATGGGACTTTATCGACTGGGCTAAAAAAAATGGCATCCCAATGGGTCCAGGACGAGGTTCTGGTGCTGGCTCCATCATCTTATACCTTACTGAAATCACCGACATTGAACCACTCTAGTTCAACCTGTTCTTTGAGCGCTTTATTAACCCAGAGCGTGTCAGCTACCCTGATATTGACGTTGACATTTGCATGGAGCGCCGTGGTGAGGTGATCAACTACACCATCCAGCGTTTTGGTAAAGACAACGTAGCCCAGATTATTACCTTTGGTTCTATGAAAGCCAAGATGGTGCTAAAAGACGTTGGCCGCGTACTGAGCATCCCGTTAAGCAAAGTAAACGCTATTGCCAAGCTAATCCCCGATGACTTAAATATCACGCTAGAAAAGGCCTTAGAAAAAGACCAAGACCTTAAAAACGCCTATGAAAGTGACGATGAAACCCGCTCTATTATTGATATTGGTAAAAAGCTAGAAGGCTCAGTTCGTAACACGGGCATCCACGCAGCAGGCATGATTATTTCAGGAGACCCGTTATTAGAGCATATCCCCGTTTGCGTGGCTAAAGACTCATCTTTATTAGTCACCCAGTATTCTATGAAGCCCGTAGAAATGGTGGGCATGCTCAAAGTTGACTTTTTGGGCCTAAAAACCCTGACGTCTGTAAAGATTTGCGTAGAAGCTATCAAAGCAAAAACAGGCCAACTGATTGACTGGATCAACCTGCCACTAGATGATGTACCCACATTTTCACTTTTAAACCATGGGAAAACCCTCGGCGTATTCCAGCTGGAATCTGGCGGCATGCAAGAACTTGCAAAGCACTTGCACCTTGATAAATTTGAAGAGATCATTGCCGTATTGTCGCTCTATCGCCCGGGCCCTATGGACATGATCCCCTCTTTTATTGCCCGTAAGCATGGTAAAGAGCCCATTGAATCTGACCACCCCTGGATGGAAGAGATTTTGGCCGAAACCTACGGCATTATGGTCTATCAGGAACAGGTGATGCAGATTGCCCAAAAGCTTGCCAACTACTCACTTGGTGAAGGTGACGTGTTACGCCGTGCCATGGGTAAAAAAGATAAAAACGAGATGATGAAGCAGAGGGAAAAGTTTTTAACAGGCGCAAAAGCAAACAGCATCGATGAAGAAGTTGCAGGCCGAATTTTTGATAAGATGGAAAAATTTGCCGAGTATGGTTTTAACAAATCTCACGCTGCTGCCTATGGCTATCTCACCTACGTTACCGCCTATCTAAAAGCAAACTACCCAAGCCAGTGGCTTGCAGCGCTTATGACGTGCGACCGCGATGACACCGAAAAGGTGGCAAAATTCTTCCACGAAAGCCGCCAGATGCAGATACCTGTTTTAGCACCTGATATTAACGAATCTGAAACGGAATTTGTAGCCACAGATTCTGGCATCCGCTTTGCCCTAAGCGGCATTAAGGGTGTTGGCGAGGGTGTAGTTGATGCTATTGTTGAAGAGCGCAAAAAAGGCGGAAAGTTTACAAGCCTCTATGACACCATACGCCGCGTAGACACAAAGCGCGTTGGCAAAAAGGCAACAGAGCTTTTGATAGAAGCCGGCTGCTTTGACTCTTTTGGCCACCACCGCGATGATGTGCGCTTAAGCCTTGATGCCTTTTATGACCAGGTACAACGAGAGCAAAAAGAGGCCACACAAGGAGTGATTAGCCTCTTTGCCAAAATACAGACAAACCGTGAGCCCAAAATTGCCACATGCCCCAATAGGCGCTCAAAAGAAGATCTCTTCATCCGTGAAAAAGAACTATTAGGCTTCTTTTTAACCGGCCACCCGCTTGATACCCAGCAAGAGACGCTCAAACGCCTAAGCTGTGTTCCCCTTGATCAGGCAGAAGATCTGCCGATGGATAGTGTGTTTAGAGCCGCATTTATTATTGAAGAAGTGTCAGTGCGCATTTCATCAAAATCGCAAAAGAAATTTGCTATTATGCGCATCTCTGCCGGAGAATCTAACTATGAGTTGCCCGTCTGGCCTGAGATGTACGAAGAACTACAGGGCATATTAGTAGAAAACCGCCTTGTCTGGGGCGTCCTTGCCAAAGAAAAGCGCGAAAATTCCTGGCAGCTCTCCTGTAAATGGCTAGCAGAACTTAAACGCCTTGATGAGGCCGCAGTAAAAGAGTGCGACGAAGCCTACGATAAAGCCAAAAAACAGCAAGCTATGCGCGCACGCCTTGCCACCAATAAAAAACCAGGCACTGAAGCAAAACCGGCAAAAGCTGCCCCCCCCACCAAGGTTTTAGTCACAAAAGCCATCATGACTCTAGACCTTACAAAACTCCGAGCCAGCCACATCCTCTACATCCAGTCAAATTTGAACCGCTACCCCGGAGTAGTCCCGGTCGAAATACATTTTGTCACCCCCGACAAAGAAGGTATTCATCACGAACACTCAACCCTTGCCATCAACTCGAGTAAAGGCATCACCCTCGACGACTCCCTCGAAAACGACCTGGCCCTCATCCCAAGCTTCCTCGGCCTAAAAGCCCACAAATCCTAAACTAAAAATCAACACGATCACGCTTGAGCTAGCAGCATAAAATAAAAACATTTTAACGATAAAAACCAAAAAATGGTTTGTTTTGGCAATTTTAAAATAATAACTTGCACTCTAATGTGACAAATAGTATTTGTAACAAAAATGAGGCACGGTATGAATAGACATCTCTTATTTTTGACTCTTGGTATCTTTGCAAGCGTTTCGCTTTTTGCTATTGGTACCCATAAAGTCTCCAAGAAAGAGCTCAAAAAAAACACTCTCGTAGAACTTGAACAAAAGGCCAAGACTTATAATAACGAAGCCCTATTACGTGCCGTTCATACTACGACAAATCTTCAGGCAAAATATAAGCATGCTCCGATAAGTAAAGACAACTTTTTGCAAGCGGCTTACTATATTGAAAACAATCTCTATGACATTAAGCACGCCAAAAAGCATTTTTATCCTAAAAAGAAGACCGGGCTTAAAACGGTAATCGAGCATGACCCTGTCACAGGAAATATCTTCTTAGTTTTAGACTCTAAAAAAGCCTTTATTGGCCGAGGCAGAAAAAAACGTGTGTATAAGTGCATCCACTATGCCCACCAGCCCAAAGTGCTCGCTAGAAGCGAACAAAAAAAGGTGATGTACGAAGAACTTCAGGCGCATAAAGACCTTCTTGGCGCGCCAGGAATTATGAACGCTCACTCCTTTACTGGTCATAAAGAAAAAAATAGAAAACACCACACCATTTATTCTGACATCTATCAAGGAACGCTCAGTGACTTGATGGAGAAAAAGCCTGTAAGCTTGCATAACAAAGTACAGATTATGAGTGACTTACTAGATGGCCTTGTGTCACTTCACTCAAAAAACTATGTGCATAGAGACCTGCATTCTCATAACTACCTATACGCTATAGAAGGCCATGTAAATGGCCACCCAATTTTGCGTGCTGTTATTTCTGATCTTGGTAGAACTATAAAGACGAGTAAAGCCAAGGGCATCCCCGCCCAGATGACACGCCGCGCATGCGCGCCAGAAGCCCTTAATTATAGACACCTAAAAGGTAAAGACTACTTTGCCACAGACATCTACGCTCTTGGCTGCATCTTTCATAGGCTCTATCACAATACCTTCCCTAAATGGCAGGGAGATTACTTAAAATCTCACAACATCTCAAACGGCAAAAAAAAGTCACTCTTGCTAAGTAAATTAAAAAAAGCCAACAGCAAAAGACATAAGACATTGCAGCATCTAAAAGCCCATCATGGTAGCTTATCACCCACCGATGACCTAGAACTGCTCATCTTAAAGATGCTCAGCATCAAGCCCAAAGACAGGGGCACAGCCCACGAACTTCAAGCCCAATTCCGCCACATCAAACACAGAATTCATTAAGCAGTTACATTTTTATATTAGAGCCCGATTTAGGGCGACTGAACGAAGCCCACCGTGACTGTAAGGAACGGTGGGAACATCGTAAACCAATTATGGAGCCCGGCTGAGGGCGATTGAATCACGTGATTCAATCGCCCAACGCCTGAGCTCTGATGCTTCTTTTCACTATTCCCACCGTTCCCTACGGTCACGGTGGGCTTCGTTCAGTCGCCATAAATCGGGCTCTAAAACTAAAATCAAAGCACTGTAAGATATG
>JAJFUY010000287.1 GCA_021372185.1 Chlamydiales bacterium
GACCATTTTGGTCCTCTTTTAACCGTGATAGATTAGACAGTTTTAAATTATAAATTTTAAAAATGTGTAAGCTATGTGGGTGTGCTAAAGTGTAAACCATGTCTGTGTTCGACATCACGTGATTCAATCGCCCAACGCCTGAGCTCTGATGCTTCTTTTCACTATTCCCACCGTTCCCTACGGTCACGGTGGGCTTCGTTCAGTCGCCCTAAATCGGGCTCTAAAACTAAAATCAAAGCACTGTAAGATATGCTAAGGGTTGAAATTTGGCATGGTGAAGTCGGCGAGGAAGATTTGGGAGGATTTGCCGTCGCGCTTTGAAGTCCACATCAATTGATTGCCGCTGTTTGAGAAAACTGGAAGGCCGTCGAAGGCTTTGTTGTGGGTGAGGCGGATCGTTTGGTTTGAGTCTACATGCACCAAATATATTTCATAATGGGCGTGGCCGTGGAGGGATGTTGTGAAGGCAATTACTTTGCCATTGGGATGCCAGTAGGGCGCCCAGTTTACGGCATCATTGTAGGTGTGTTTTTTTTCATTTTGGCCATCAACGCCAATTGTGTAGATTTGTAGATCGTTGGGGCTTTCTCGGTCGGCTCTAAAGACTATTGTAGTATCATCGGGTGAAAAAAATGGGCCGCCGTTGTAGCAGTTGTCGGTATTGGTTACTCTGAAGAGGTTTGTACCATCTGCATCCATGGTATAGAGGTTCATGGTGCCAGACTCATTACTTGCAAAGACAATTTTTTTGCCATCGTGGGAATAGGCACATTCTGCGTGGTAGTTTGGGCCGTGTGTTAAGGCTATAAGGTCAGTGCCATCTAGATTTGCTTCGTAGACATTCATATAGGGCGTAAATGCCCAAGAGTATGTGCCTCCCTGGCGCTTATATCCCGGAACATCTTGTGCATAGTCTGGATTTTCTAAATAGGGGTCTTCATGACTTGAGGCAAAAAGAATTTTTTGGCCGTCTGGTCTAAAAAATGCACACGTACAGGCCCCCTTACCGGTACTTATGAGGCGTGGAATCTGCTCTTCTATATTCATGCTATAGATTTGGTAGTGCTCACAGCCTGTTGGAACTGCTTGAAAAATTATGGTTTTATCATCGGGCGAAAAATAGGCTTCTCCTGCTTTATCAAACCCCATGTCAGTAAACGTTATTTGTCGGATATTTGTAAGCATGGTTTGTTCGATACTTGCATCAAAAACTTCGGCACCAAACGCCTGTAAAGTCAACGCTAAAAAAACTATAAGCAATTTCATATAAGATATTCCTAAAAAAGAAAGGCCGCATACACATGAGTATGCGGCCTGTTTTTGTGACTATTTATTTTTACAGCAAGAGTGAGGCGGGACTGTAGGAGGAGGTGAAGGTGGTGCATCTGTTGGTGCAGCTATAAACCGATTATATAAAGCGTTTATACCTATAGAATAGATAACCCCAAGAACAAGGCCTATAGACATAACTTGCGCTATATTTCTGGCACTAAAGTTACCCAAACCATCACACAATGTAAGGCCAGTAAAATGCCGTAAAGCCACTACTGTTACCAATACAGCAGTGGATGCAATGAATGCGCTGAGTACTCTGTGAGTTTTATTGGCTGGTGGATTGACGCCAATATAGCCTCCAAGTATTCCGCCTAAAATTCCTACTGTAGGACATACGGGACATGACATATTGTAATTCCTTACCTTTGAGCTTTTTTACTAATTTCAAGTGGGCGCATCATCATATTGTCTTCATGGTCAACAATATGACAGTGCCATAAATACCCCGGGCCACCTGGGTAGCCAAACGCATCTTTTTTATCGCATAGGGTTGATGTTGGATCAAACATATACAAGTTTTCTCCTGCATGCACATCATCTACTGCATATTTTTGCGGCGCCCATCTGACAACAAGACGCGTTACTGTTCCTGGAAACATCTTAAGAGTATCCTTCCAGCCATTTTCGTTAGGATCACATGGGAATGGATCGCCAATAAGATATGGTGTGACATCAGGGTTACCGCCTAACTTTGTAGTACTTAAGTAAGGAAGCGGTGGGCCATATGAATAGACAGTTCCCGGAGGAACACCAGGCGGCAGGGGCGAATAACTATCCCAAGCCGCTTCATACTGGTCACGATAAGAGTCCTCACACGTAAATGGAGGCACAATATTGCCTACATAAAACACCTGGCGATTAAGCACCTGAAACTGGATTAAATGGATGTGAATTGGGTGTGCATCGGGAGTTAAATTTACTATCTCCCAAATTTCAGTAGATCCCACTTGAGGGATTTCTGTCACATAAATGGCACCGTTATTATAGGCTACGCTATCTGGTAGTGGCTCATTTGTATAAGGGTTTATACCGTTGTAGCTTGTGTTATTGCAAAGCACAACAACCGGAGCCGTAGAATATGGATCTTCTTGTTCAATAAGCGTTAAGCTTCTTGTCACATTAGGTACCACACCTGGCGCCAAATTACCCTCACCATCTGTAAGACGCACAATTGCTTTATCCCCCGATCGGAGCGTCGCACCAGGAGCGGCAGGATTAAAGCTTGTATCAGGTGATGAGAGCGGTTTATTGACTCTAAACTGCATCACAAGGCCTTCAACATTTGGGTCTAGCACAGTACCACCACTTGGAAATGGCGCTGGGCAGTCGTTATTAAGCGTAAGCACTTGTCCTTCAAATCCTGAAAAGTCAATGATGATATCCATACGCTCACTTGGCGCAAAAAACAGTCTTGGTGCCTGGAACACAGGGCCTAAATTTGGGCTTTCTGGCGGGCAGACATTTGACGGATTATAGGTAAATGGCACAAAAGAATTGATGTTCACTGGCGTATCAAGAAGACCACCGTCTGTTCCAATCTGCCAAATAATTGGGTCTGTAACTTGTGTTGGAGAATCCCCAGCTGTTAAATAGAGCGCATACATACGAGCGTTGCTAATATTGAGCATACGAAAACGGTAGCGTCTTGGCTCTACTTCTAAATATGGCCAGCTTTTGCCATTTACACAAATGACATCACCAAAAAATTCTGGGATGGCATATGGGTTGATGTCAGGATTACCCGGAGGGCCATTTAAGCCAGCTGTAAGGGGGTTTCCATCAGGAAAAAAGATCTGTCCATTTGTATCAAACTGGCGATCAGAAATCGCCATTTCAATTTCATATGGGCCTTTTGGCAGACTTGGTGACACAGATGTTTCTGGCTCACCACGAATGAGGTAAAAGCCTGCAAGACCGGCATATATATTCAAACGAGTTTGACCGAGAACGTGGTCATGATACCAAAGACAAGTTGCGGGTTGAGTATTTGGATAAATATTTTTGTTTGTAACAAAGGCATCTCCTGTAAGCTTTTTTCCAGGCGTAAACCAGGCATCAGGGAAGCCATCAGAAAATGAAGGGACTTCAGCGCCATGCAGGTGCGGCACCATTGGCTGCGGGCCTTCATAAATACCAGCATTACCCTGTGGCATACCAGTACCAAATGGATAGACTGTTGGATCATAGGTATCAAAACCTTGACCAAACTGTGGCATCTTTAAGGGGTTTGCCCACTGAAAGCTGGCATCAACTGTCAAAAACTTCTGTAGTAGTGGCCCTTTTAAGCGCTTGCCTTTTTTAGGCTTAAAGCTATGAAGGTGGTTTTTAAACTCAATATGAGAGCGCACTTCACGCTTAGCTACTATTGTAGATGCTGGGTATGACGGCCCATAAGAATGCTTACCATCTTCTACCTTATAGCCCCAAAGGTATGTCCCCTTTTTTGGGTTAATGGAAAAGAGCTGCTTTCCTGTCTCGGCATCTTTATATACAGCACACGATGGCAAGCTTTTGTAAAATGACGCAGGCAAAATTTTCTGCTGAAATTCTTCTGCCGTTACTCTGAGGTGCTTTCTGCCATCAGCGCGTCTTCCATGAAAAGTTGGCAGTGGCTCAACAAATTTAGGAATGGTGCTGCCATCTAACACTTCTTGCACGATCTGCTGGTTTGCATCAAGTGCCGTAGAAACAACACCAATGCAAAACAAAAATTTTGGGATATATCGATTAAGGAAATTCATGCTCTTTTCTCATCTGTTGTTAGCTTATGGATCTATTTGAGGAACTGCTATGGGAGCAGCCGGTCTTTTTCTTGGGCCTGGAGGCTGTGCCCGCCTGCATCTTGGGCATGTAAGCACCTTACCCATATTTGTAGGGGCTGTTGCTAAATGATTGTTAGCCACTTGATGCGCTTGTGCATGATGCGCACAAAACATTCCGAGGGTCATTATGAGAGCATCTAATTGCATTTTGAACTCCTTGTTTTTTAAAGACAAAGCTACAATTGCATACTCTCAAATTTTAAGTGAAGTGTTTTATCAACTTTTAACTAGGTGTTCAGATAAGAACCAGGTTTGTAATTCGTTTGTGCGAATGACGTTACTGATTAGTAAGTCATTTGTGCCGTCATCGCCTAGCTCTTGGGCGTGACACGCAGCGGCTCTTGAGCGCTTTAAGATAATTTCATGGGCTTCTAGTAGCCGGGAAATCTGTACAGTCACCTCTTCACGGCCTTTTGGAGGGCGTGGAATTTTTGTTGTTTCTGCAACATCTGCTGCCATAGCAATGCTTACGCCGCCAAGGAGCTGAATGCGCTCTGCAATTTCATCTACTAGCTCCACTTGCTCTTCATAGTGCTTATCAAATAAGAGATGAAGCGAATAAAAATTAGGCCCTGATACCTGCCAGTGGTGCTTTTTATACATATCACGCAAGGTCATTGTGTCAGCCAAAATGCTGTTAAGAGTATCTACGCTCTCTTTGCAGATACTTTCTTTTAGTGAAATTGGCATCTTCACAACCGTGCCGTATTGTTGCAGCAGGCGCCCTTGTATGCTTAATGTAGGTTTTGCAAGTTTTTTTGCTTTAGTAGCCATATGCTTTTTGCTCCTAACTTTATGTAATCTTGGTAAATAGCATGGAATGTAATAAAGACTCTAGCCCAAGTTTACAAGTTAGGGAATGTCGATTGATGCAAGATTTTGATTCAGAATGACTTAAAGGTGGGGCCGTATTACCTACCCCGGTAAACTGCCCCACCTTTAAGTCATTATGGATCGAAAGATTGCGTCAAGCGGCGTTTCATAACTTGTAAACTTGGGCTAGCTAATAAATCAGCGTTGTCTGCATAAAAGGGTCAAAATCAACCAAGGAGCCCTCTTATGAAATTTGTTATGCTATTTCTACTTTCACTTACCTGTTCTCTTAACGCTGCCAAGACAGTGTACCCACTTACAAATGACCCAATTGATGTTGTGCTTGTTACGCACCCAAAAGATACCGAAACACTCGACATGTGCATCCACGGTATACGCTCATATGGCAAAAACATTGGTCGTGTGATTGTGGTATCATCAGAGCCACTATCAGATGACGCAGAATGGTTTGATGAAGGCCTCTACCCATTTAGTAAAGCCGATGTAGCCCTACAAATAGGCCACGAAGACCCTGTTAAGGCAGAGCAGTTTTTTGCCCGCGGAGGCCACCCTGTAGGTTGGTACTACCAGCAGCTTTTAAAGCTCTATGCCGCATATGTTATCCCTGACATTTCACCAAACGTACTTGTAATAGACTCTGATTCTGTTTTTGTAGCTGCTGTAGAATTTTTGAATGAACAAAATGGTGGCCTCTTTTGCTTTAACCCCAAAAAGCCAACTAAAGGCCACTACTGTAAACACGCCGAACGCATGCTCCCAAGCTATCAAAGGATCTATCCAGATATCAATAGCGTAAACCACCACATGCTCTTTCAAAAGCCAATTTTAGATGATATGTTCCAAGAAATTGAAAACCATCACCAAATGCCATTGTGGAAGGTATTCTGCCGTCAAGTGGATACCGAACGTAAATGGGGTTCAGGATCAGAATATGAGCTCTATTACAACTTTGCC
>JAJFUY010000292.1 GCA_021372185.1 Chlamydiales bacterium
GTCCATGATGATGGTAGTTTTACCTGTTTGGCGGTCTCCAATGATAAGTTCACGCTGACCACGGCCAATTGGGATCATGGCGTCAATGGCCTTTATACCTGTTTCTAGGGGCTCTGCTACGGGCTGTCTTTCTACAACGTTAGGGGCAGGACCTTCTAGTGCTCGTGTAAACTCAGAGTATATTTCGCCTTTACCATCTATTGCACGGCCTAATGGGTCTACAACACGGCCAACAAGAGCCGGGCCAACAGGAACGTTTGCAATTTTGCCGGTACGCTTCACGAGGTCTTGTTCTTTAATGCCCTTATCGCTACCTAAGATAACAACACCAACGTTGTCAACTTCTAGGTTGAGAATCATGCCTACAGTGCCATCAGGAAAGGTAACAAGCTCTGACATCATAGCATCATCAAGGCCCCAAACGCGGGCGATACCATCACCTACTTGAAGGACGCGGCCGGTAGATTCAAGTGAGAGTTTTTCATCATATTTTTCGATGTTATCTAAAATTGCCCAGGAAACTTCATCCGGTTTTAGTGACATATGTCCAGCCCCAATAAGTATGTTTTAAGTTTTTCCATGCGAGTCTTTACGCTCCAGTCAATCAGTTTATTGCCAAGTATAAGGAACGTACCACCCAAGATTTTTGGCTCTACTTGCTCTTTTAGCTCTATTTTTTTGTTGTAGAATGTCTCTAGCTTACCAACAAGTTCTTGCCTTGCAGCGGTCTGTACGCCTACACCGCTTACAAGCTCTGCTTCCCATACGTGCTCTTCGGTGTCAGCTAGAATTTCATACTCAACAAAAATTTCTCGTAGTGAGTTTATGCGCTTTCTTTTGCATAGATAAAAAAGAAAGTTCAAAAATATGTCGTCTACATGGCCTTTTAGAGCCTTATTGATAAGTGCTTCTTTATCTTTTTGGCCAATTAAAGGCGCCTCTAATACCTGTAAAAATTTAGGCTGCTCCTTACATAAGCCAAAGAGGCACTCAAAATCTTTTATGCGCTTTTTATAGGCATGCGTCTTTTGATCTACCTGAAAAAGGGCTTTGGCATAGCGTAGAGCTACAGCGTGCCTGATCATTTAAACTCCACATGTTCAACAAAATCAGAAATAAGCTGTTGGTGCTTTTGTTTATCTATGGTCTCTTCCAGGATCTTTTCAGCCGCTTTTATGGCGATTTGCACCATGTCATTTTTCAGGTTATTTTTGGCTACAAGTATCTCACGGGCCGCTTCTTCTTTACTTTTCTTTATAATAAGAAGTGCTTCGGTTTTGGCAGCATCTTGAATTTCTTGCGAAATTTTTCGACCTTCTTTAATGACTTTCTGGATCTGCACACGGCCTTCTGCATCTATTTGAGCTAGTTTTAATGCATATTCTTCCTTTTGGCGAGTGACATCATCTCGTTGTTGCTGAATATCTGCAAACTGAGAACGGATGTTTTCAGTGCGTTCATTCATAGCAGCTAAAAGGGGAGTCCAGCCAAATCTTTTAAGAACGTAAAATACGATCAAAAAGGCAAATATTTGCGTGATAACCTGTGCAAAATCTAGATGCATGTATTAACCCATTTTTCCAAGCGAGATAAAGAACACGATAAGAGCATAAATTGTAAGCGCTTCAATTAAAGCCGCACCAATAATCATGCTTGTCATGATTTTGCCTGATGCTTCTGGCTGGCGGCCTATTGCTTCCATAGCGCCTTTTACAGCAATACCAAGACCAATACCAGATCCCAGGGCTGCAATACCTACACCAAGAGGTGCTGCAAGTGCTAATGCTATTTGAACATCCATGTGTAATTTTTCCTTTTTTTAATTTTTAATGTTTTTCGTGTGAGTGCGGAATTGACAGCAAAATATATACAGCACTGAGAAGAGTAAATACAAGTGCCTGCATAGCGCTAGTTAAAATTCCAAAAAATATCACGGGGGTCTGTACCGGAAAGAGCATTAGCCACGTAGCTCCAAACACAGCAAAAAACCCAACTAAGATTTTTTCTCCCAAAATATTGCCAGATAAACGAAGTGCCAATGTTACTGGCCGAGAAATCTGCGTGATCACTTCAATTGGCAGCATGAGAGGTACTAGCAACCAGCCTGTAAGGCCTTTGGGAGAGCCCATAAGGTGATAAAAATAGCCTTTGGCGCCCATATTTTTTATGCTCAAGTACTGCACATACCCAAATACACATAAAGCTAAGCCAAAGGTAACGCTTAAACTTGATGTGGGAGATTTCATGAGGGGAATGACCCCAAAGAGGTTCATAGACAGGATGTAGACAAAGAGCGTACCTAAAAATGGCACAAAGGTTTTACCTTCTGGCCCAATTATGCCCACGCACATTTTTTGCATGGTCTCAACAACGAGTTCGATAAAATTTTGCAGGCCGTGAGGGATCTTTTGCACATTTTTGCTTGAGAGGTAAAAGACAATAGATAAGATAACACCAACCACAAACGTGTAGAGGGTGCTTTCCCAAGTAGATACAAAATCTGACCATGGATGATCTGATATAAGATGGCGCGTGAGTATGCTTACGATGTTAGGAACTTCAGGAAGTCCACCGGCGCATAGTGCATGGGCATATTGTAGAGGATCTACAGACATCTACTCTCCAAAATCTTTGATAATCCGAAAAAATTCTCTATACGCAGCTACCAAACCGCACACAACGAACACATACATGAGGTATGGTTTTGTTGCAAAGTAATCATCCAAGTAGGTGCCAAGAGCCCAACCAACAATAGGTGGAACCGCCAAAACAAAAGGAATAATCGCAAAGGCGATGTAGCGCGGTTTTTTATCTTTTGGTGGTTTTTCTGGCTCCAAAATACCTGCTTTAAATTACAGCGATTTTCATATGCATTTTGTGCAAAAATCCTAATCTCTAAAGTGTATAAAAGCAACACCAAAAGGCGTGATTTTTATTTATGTGTGCCTGTGGTGGGATTGCGTGAAACTCTCAACGATAAAAACAGTTGCTATGCTGAATTCCTAGGGCCTTTCGGGTAATACTTGAAAGAAGCGAACACTCCGGTTTATAAAAGTTTAAACCAAAAACCAAAAACAGGAGGTTCGCAATGAGAAAGTATGACTATACAGGAAAAACGGTGT
>JAJFUY010000315.1 GCA_021372185.1 Chlamydiales bacterium
ACCAAAAAATCACAAAAAAAGCACTAAGCGATTCCTCAGATAGAGTTTTTTATCAGTGTGTTTTGGCTGATTGCTTTAGAGCCCTTGAGGGCGACTGAACGAAGCCCACCGTGACCGCAGGGAACGGTGGGTAAAAGGAGAAATGTTTTGGAGCCCGGCTAAGGGCGATTGAATCACGCGATGTGAATCGCCCTAAACCGGGCTCCGCTGCTTTTTTTGCCTGTTCCCACCGTTCCCTACGGTCACGGTGGGCTTCGCTCAGTCGCCCTGAAGGGCTCTAAAAACTTTCGGAAAACCAGGTTTGGAAGGCGGTGAAGAGATCTTGGGGATTGGTTTCGCGTAGGCAGGCGCCTGTTGGGCAGGTGCGGAGTTTTGGGCAGCGCTTGTTGAAGGTTATGCCGTAGTGGCATGGGCCTTGGAAGGTGCCGTGAATTACCCCTAAGGGATTATACTTTTGGCTGCTTGAGGGGCCAAAGAAGCTGAAGGTTGCTAAATTTGCGGTTGCTGCTAGGTGTAGAGGTAAAGAATCCATGGTGATAGCAAGCTGCATGTGGCTCATGATGTGCTGGAGAGTTGGCAGGCTTGGTTTATATAAAATTTCAGAGCCGGGAAACTTTTGGACGAGGTTTTGGGCTTGGATGAGTTCTTGTTCTGAGCCGCATAAAAAGACAAAGTTTGGCTTATAGGCGTCTTTACAGAGCTCTAAAAAGGCTACAAGGGTGTCAATAGTTAGCTGCTTATTAATCCAGTTTGAGCCTGGAGCTATCAGCCAATTGCCTTTGATTTGAGGTATTGGATCATTTGTAATAAGCTGCGTAAAAGAAGAAGTTGTCGCTTTTTTGCCAAAATAGCTTTCTAGCAAGAAAAGATAGTCGCTTCGTACGTTTTGGCCTTTTGGCGGGTTGTAGCGTTTATTGTACACACAGGCACTAATTGACTCTGGTGCTGTTTTAAAGCCAAAGCCTACTTTATGCTCAGCTCGTGCCAAAAACGTAACTAGACCCGATTTTATGTTGCCCTGCAGGTCAAATACAGCATCATAGTATTCGTTTTGCAGTGCTTTACGAACTTGCTTCATTTCACCCCATGATCCCCTAATATTCGAGCGCCATTTTTTGGTGTCGAGTTCTATACAGGTTGTGACATGAGGATGAGCTTTAACAAGTGAGCTCATGCGCTTTTCTACTACCCAGTCGATTTGGCAGTCAGGGTCAACTTGTTTTAAGAATTCAAGCGCGCTATAGGCATGGATTATATCGCCAAAAGCTGATGTCTTTACAATAAGGTAGCGCATTAAAAAAGCTCCTGTAAACAGGCTGTAAAATCAGCTGGTGGCTCGCACGTAAGCTCCACAATTGTATTTTGTGTAGGATGGTTAAAGCGTAAAGTTGCTGCATGTAAAAGCACTCTGGGGGCTCTATACTGACAGCGAAAGCCCTTTGCATAGGTATGATCCCCAAGTATGGGATGGCCCATACCGCTTGTATGCACTCGTAACTGGTGTGTCTTTCCGGTCATTGGCATTAATAAGAGCATGGAAGCGTTGGTGCCTCGTTTTAATAGCTGCCAGTTTGTAGCCGCATAATGGCCATCATGGGCAACTGTCCCCCACTTTACGTGGCCTGCATAGCGGTGTATGGGGCCTAAATAGTTTTCTATTTGGCCTGACTGCTCGCGTACTACCCCGTCAACTATCGCTACATACGCCTTTTCAACAGCGTGCTTCTTAAACTGTTCTAAAAAGTATGTTTTAACTGAAGGCTTTTTCGCACACAGCAAAAGACCAGTTGTCTCTTTATCAAGGCGATGAACCAGCTCTATTTTTTTATCGAGTTTTGCCAAAGTTGCCACAAGGCGATCATCGCACGTTATGCCTACGGGTTTATTTATGGCCAAAATATCATCATCTTCATAGACAAATTCAAGAGCCGTTTGCTCAGGCACACTAAGCTCTACACGCATGCCTGGCGCCACTAATGTTCTATAAAAGCGCTCTTTTTTAGCATTGATATAGCAATAGCCTGCATCTATCCAGCCTTTAATCTTTTTTAAAGAAAAACTTTTATCTTGCAACTTGTTGTGGATATACTGAAGCAGGGTTAATGAGGCCTCAGCCTTTGATACAATCCACTTATACTGCATAAAACTGGCTTAAAAAACGCATGTCATTTTCGGCAAAGAGGCGTATATCACGAATGCCTGATCGCAAGGCCACCATACGCTCAACCCCAAGCCCCCAGGCATATCCTGTATACTTTTCTGGGTCAAGGCCCACGTTACGAAGCACCTGTGGGTGCACCATACCCGCACCTAGCACCTCAATCCACCCCGTGTGCTTACATGTGGCGCAGCCTTTGCCCTCACAGAGTAGGCACGACATATCTAATTCTACACCCGGCTCAACAAACGGGAAATAACTTGGACGAAGACGCACCTCTACATGCTTTTTAAAGAGCTTTCTCACAAAGTCTGAAAGAAGTGATAAAAGATCCTGCAGCGACACTCCCACATCTACATATAAGCCCTCTACCTGGTGGAAGAACACATGGTGGCTTGCATCAATAGTTTCATTACGGAATACTCTTCCCGGGCAGATGATGCGTATGGGCGGGTTTGTATTTTCCATCACACGGCCTTGCACGTTGCTTGTATGTGTACGTAAAACCATGCCTGGGGCTACGTAGAAGGTATCTTGCATATCGCGTGCTGGGTGATCTGGGCTGATGTTTAGCACATCAAAGTTATAGTATTCTGTTTCAATTTCAGGCCCAAGTGCTACTGTAAAGCCCATCGACACAAATATATCGGTGATTTCGTCTAGCATTTGTGTTACAGGGTGTTTTGAGCCCACATTGCGCACAGTACCGGGCAGGGTAACATCGATTGTTTCTTTTGCAATTTTATCTTGTAGTTCTAGCTTATTGCAAGAGGCTCTCGCTGATTCCAGCATGCCTTCAATTTCTTGCTTCAGTTCATTTATAAGCTTGCCAACTAGGGGCTTTTCATCGTTTGGTACATCACGAAGTGACTTCATCTGCTCTTGTAAGAGCCCTTTTTTACCAAGGTAGCGTACTTTTAGCGCCTCAAGGTCTTGCGCCACTTTGCAGATGTTTAGCTCTTGCTCAAACGTATGTCGAATGGAATTGATAACTTCTTTCACAGTAATATCCTTAAGAAACAAAAAAAAAGCCCGAACATCAAGGATGATCGGGCAAAACACTTAGGGTGTGTGCAACAATAAATCACCAAATTGGGCAACGCGAAAGCTCCCGCGGTTGAACGATCGTAAGTCACCCAATATTAGTAAATATGGGGTGACTTACGATCGTTCAACCCCGGGGCTTTGGCGCTGCCCAATTTGGTGATTTATTGTTGCACACACCCTTAGTAGTGTAAGACAGGCTTTTAAGCTGCTAGCGCTTTTTTAGCCTCTGTTACAACTGCGGCAAATCCTGTAGGATCAGCAATCGCCATTTCTGACAATACTTTACGATTTAACTCGCATCCTGCCTTTTTGAGGCCGCAAATTAATTTGCTGTAGGACATTCCGTGAATTTTTGCTGCAACACCCAAACGAGTAATCCAAAGACCGCGGAAATCGCGTTTCTTTTTCTTACGGTGAATGTAGTTGTTTGACAGCGCTGTAGTTACTGCATCAGTCGTTAAGCGTAAGTGGTTTTTGCGGTCTCCCCAAAAGCCTTTAGCTATTTTAAATAGCCTTTTCTTACGACGATGTCTTGCAACTGAATAGGTTGCTCTTACCATCTCATTGCTCCATATTGCTTACTTTATACGCCCATGAGACTCTTGTAAGTGGCGACTTTTGTCTCGCTCACTAACGCAGGTCTTGATAAATGGCGTTTTCTATTCGAAGATTTTTTCGTTAAAAGGTGGCGTTTGCCAGGACGTTGGCGCTTCAGTTTGCCAGTACCCGTCACCTTGAATTTGGCACTAATTGCCTTAACTGTTTTCATTTTCGTCACGATACATACTCCTTATGAGTGTCATATGCACATACAAGATACCAAGTTTAGGACTAAAGTACAATGCATTATTTCTTCTTTTTGGCTCCCGGGGCCAGTACTGTGGTCATCATGTGCCCAAACATCTTTGCAGGGGCTTCACATGTGGCCAGTTCATCGAGGTCTTCAACAAGTTTAGTAAGGATTCGTGCCCCAAACTCTGGGTGCTGCATTTCACGGCCGCGGAATACACAACTTACTTTAACTTTATTGCCCTCTTCAAGAAATTTCTTTGCTTGGCGCAGTTTTACATCTAGGTCATGCTCTGAAATATTCGGGGTAAATTTCAGCTCTTTTACCTTAACCTGATGCTGCGACTTCTTGCTCTCTTTCTCACGCTTCGTCTGATCGTAGCGGAATTTGCCGTAATCAATAATCTTGCATACGGGCGGAACTGCAGTAGCCACAATTTCCACTAAATCTAAACCTTGCTGCTCAGCAAGACCTAGCGCTTCATGTAGGGTTAAAACCCCTAATTGTTCTCCCGTTTGTGTAATAACACGAACTTTAGGAACTCGAATCTCGTGATTCACTCTCAAGTGTTGGATTTTCCTCCATTCTAATTTTTTCTATAAACTGTGTTACAGTCATGGCAAAAGATTCTGCACATCGAGGCAAGAATTTTACCTGGAGCTCTTGTTTTTCTAGCTCCTGTTTACCTATAACAACAGCGCAGGCCACCTTCTGGAGGCTTGCTTGATACATTCTTTCACCAAGCGGAGTAGAGCGCATATCAACATCTACTCTAAATCCCTGCTGGGTAAGCGTCTTCGCAAAATTTTCTGACCACTTTACAGCTTCTTGCTCTACTGGCAGCAATCTAATTTGCAGAGGAGAGAGCCAAAAAGGCAAAAAACCCTCTTCTTTTTCGAGCATTAAGGCCATGATTCTTTCATAAGAAAGCACCGGCACGCACTCTATAAGTGGCACAACTTCATCTTTTAAGGTAAGTTTTGATAGAGGCCATGTTCTTCCTCGTTGATCAAATACGTGAAGTTCTATTTGATTAGCATCTGATCGTCTTACTTCGTAGGGATATCCTCCGGTTGTAAGCGCAGAAACTAAAGTAGAATTTTCTTCTTTACCACGTTGCATAAGCAGAAAATAACTCTGCATATTTAAAATGCTAGCTATTTGCTTCATGAATTGCAATGACGAAATAAGCTCTTCTTGTAATTTTGCATGCGTACAGTGGGTATACTGCACTGTAGATGACGCATGATGCACCTGAAAAAGCCCGTCGCTCTCTTCACTTTCTCTTACAACATTTTGCCAAAAGCGTAAATTGTGGTTCTTTTTCTTGGAGTTATAGACTTCGTAGAGTGCTTTTACGGCCATTTCTGGGTTAGAGCTAAATATTTCTTTATAGCCGCGTTGAGCAAGCTGAAGCTTATTCTCTAAAAGCTTTTTACAGGCAACACCTTTTGGATGCCACACCACTTCTTCATCACAAAACGAAAAGAGGTCAAGCTCGCGGCCAAGTCTGATTGGATCGTTATTTTTGGCACGGTCAATCTGCTTCAGATATGTTTTGAGCTCTTTTTTATCATCAAAAGCAACTCCGCGAATGCGCACAATAGAATCTGGCAAAAAGAACATTTCATAAAGAGCAAAACTTCTGATTTCACGAGTTGAGGCCAAAAGCTCTTCTGGGCAGATGTCGTAAAAATTGCGCAATTTACAAAGAGGAACCACGTTGCTAGGATAGTCTAAGCAGAATTCAGCTTGTATGGGCTGCTTTTTTTGCAAAAAGCTACTTGCATTTTGCGGCACCATGCTGAGAGCTTCAAAAGGGATATCTTCATGCACAAAACGGCGCATCTGCTCGTTTATGAGAGGTAAAATACCCTCATCACATGATCCTTCTGAGATAAAGTCATACTCAAAGCCCCAGTCAAACGTGCGGCCTTTTAGCGGGATAAGGGTTGGCAGTACGGCTTGCGCTGATACTGCCAGTAATTTTTCGCATGATGCGTGCAGAACAATTTTTGAAGAATAATCCATTGGGATATAGCTGACTCGAACAGCTGACCTCCACGATGTCAACGTGGCGCTCTAACCAACTGAGCTAATACCCCTAAGCTGACGCGAGATATAATAGGCTTTTGCACACTTATGAAGCAATAAAAAACATACAATATGATATAGTTATGGCCATGCGCCCTTTTTCACACATTGATATTGCCCATACGTTTTGGCAAAAAGTAGTTACACCTGGCGATTTAGTTGTTGATGCAACAGCCGGAAACGGCCATGATTGCCTATTTCTTGCTTCTTTAGGGCCAACCCGGCTTATTGCATTTGACATCCAACAGGCAGCGTTGGAGGCAACAAAAGAGCGTCTCGGCAATTTTCAAATTAATTTATATAATATCTGCCATTCTCGCATGCAAGAAGTGGTAGAGCCGGTAAGTGCCAAGCTTATTGCCTTTAATTTAGGCTATCTTCCGGGCGGCAATAAAGCCCTTACTACCATGCTTGGCACTACACTAATAGCCCTTGAGGCATCGCTTAGCTGTCTTGCCCCGGGCGGCATGCTAAGTATCACATGCTACCCAGGCCATCCAGAAGGTGAAGTTGAAGAAAAAGCCATCATGGATTGGGTACAGAAGCTTGATTATAAAAAGTGGAGTGTGACCTCCCACACCTTTCCAAACCGCCAAAAACACCCTCACCTCATACTTATTCAATGCTAAAACATGCGCTTGTATCACACCCCTCTTTTCTTGATCATGGATATCCTGAGCACCCTGAAAATGCCGGCAGATTAAAAGCTATTTTTGAACATTTAGAATCAAGTCCATTAAAAAAGTTTCTTGATACATCAATTTCTCGTAAAGCCTCAATTGAAGAGCTAGCCCAAGTACACGACCTTGCCTACATCAACCACGTCCTTTCTTTTGATGGCAAAAATACACTAATAGACAATGAAACACCCATAACAACAGGTTCAGTACAAGCAGCCCTTACTGCCGCAGGACTCGGAATTGACCTTGTAGAACGTGTCTTAAATGGGTCGATTGAAAATGGCTTTGCCTTAGTCCGCCCTCCGGGTCATCATGCCGAACCACAAATTGGTATGGGCTTCTGCCTCTTTAATAACATCGCCATCGCCGCAAAAAAAGCCTTGAGCTTAGGTTTAAAGCGCGTACTGATCATTGACTGGGACGTTCACCACGGCAACGACACTCAAAAAGCCTTTTACGATGATGACCGCATCATGGTTATTGACTTACACCAAGACAACCTCTATCCAAAAAATTCTGGGAATGCGCAAGATCGAGGTGTCGGCAAGGGATTAGGCTTTACAGCCAACATTCCCCTTCCAGACTCATGCCGAGATGCAGACTACCTGTATGTATTTGAAAAAATTGTCAAGCCACTTGCCCGTAGCTATAAGCCAGAACTCATTTTAGTATCAGCCGGCTTTGACGCCCACGAAAGTGACCCTCTAGGCTCTATGAGCCTCACAAGCCGCGGCTTTGGCGCCCTATGCCAGCAGGTAAAATTACTAGCTAATGAGCTGTGCCACAAAAAACTTATTCTCTTTTTAGAAGGCGGCTACAGCCCACAGCACCTTGCAAACAATGTTCTAGAATGCGCAAGCGTCCTTGTAGCTCCAATGGTTACCCCACCCAACATTGAAATCCTTCCCTACACCTATGGGATGCAAAACTATATCGAGGCCCTTTATGACACCCTTATCAAACACACTCCTTAACCTTATCCCCGATTATCATGACGCCGATGCTGCCACTTGGATACAAACCAGCCTCAAAAAAAGTAAAGCTATCACGCCAGAAATGGCCAAAGATGCCGAAGTCACATCACTACAGTGGGAAAACATCTTCCAAAGACCAGACTCCCCCTTTGGCCTACACGCCTCCATAAACTGGCGAAAGTTTGTTCTAGCCACATACGTAGCCGACCTTGCCTCATACGAAAAACCAGTAGACCAAGTAGACTTCAACAGGCTGTTATATGTAATGAATGCAGCCCCTAGCGGCTTTAGAGTGTGGTGGATAAAACCAAAAGGTCAGGAATGGATACCTGCCGGCTACACAGGCTGGTACCCAATGCTTTCTACCATGTACAACGTGTTTAAATGCGCCCCAGAAACCCTTGTAGATAGAACAGTAGTCCCCACCAAAGATTCAAAACTACTCTACCTCTTCAACTTCAGCGTAGCAGAACAACTCAAAAAAACAGCCTTAAGCCGCGCCCTCATGACCCAATTTGCCCAAGACATTGAAAGACAAAAGGCCGAAGGCCTCGCCTGCATCACAGTATCAGAAGATGGCGCCCGCATAGCCAAGCGCTTCGGCCTAAAGCAGAGCGGCTATCTAACCATAGAAGGCAGCAAAGAAGGCGTCTACACTCAATAACCTTATTTTGTGCTGTATTTGGCGTCAAATTCTTGTAAAAGAGGCAGCACTTTATCATCAGGTGTTTTTTCGATGTCGACGATTTCTTCTATGAGGGTAAAGAGTGCTTTACGCTCTGAAGCTCCATAGTTTGGCATGCGAATGCCATAAGAAAATTGGCCAACTTTTGCGTTAATAGTTTGATCAACAACAGCTTTTTGTAAAGGATGAGTTTTATAAAATTCTGTCATAATTTCAGGCAGTGTTACTGAAACGGGCACGCTGGCAGCTTGTTCGTGAAGCGCTTTTTGCACGTCATTTCCGGCTAAATATTCTAGATATTTACGAACGCCCGCTATTGCACTTTTCGTTTGCTCAGTATCCATTACCCAAATTGAGGCACCACCTAGTGGGAAGGCATATTTTTCTGTTTGGCCTTTTTCTAGGGTTGGAAGCGCACCAAAACCTACCTCAAATTTTGCTTCTTTTTCTAGGTTTGCCAGATGGGTAGAGCCTTGCATAAAGAAGGCTACTTGTTGGTTGATGAATGGAATTTTTGCGTCGTTTGTTTGGCCTGCATATACAAAAGTTTTGTTTTTTACCTGCTCTCTAATACCCATAAGGTGGTTATAAAACCAAGAGCTGCTTAGTTGATAGGTACCTTTGCCGCTAAAGCCGTTATCAGGTAGCACAAGAGCCTTATCTTGTTGGGCTGCAGGCACTTCAACTAAATAGGCAGCTGGCCATGCACAGGTATAGCCATTTTCGACAAGTTTTAAACCAAAAAGTTTACTACACACCTCTTCAAGCTCTTCCATTGTTCGTGGAACAAACTCGCGGTCTTTACCCGCTTTTTGCATAAGATCTTTATTGGTATATAAAATGCCGCAAGCAGGATTTAGGGGCAGTGATAGAGCATTGCCTTTTTCATCACCAAATGTTCTTTGCACAAGAAGCGCAATGTTTTTAAGGTGGTCTTTGTCTAAAATATCAGAAACTGGGACAATCTGTCTTGAAGCTCCCAGCGTGCTTGTCATATATTCGGGTGCTAAAACAAAAGTAGGCTGTAAATCTTTAGTTAATGCAAGAGCATCACGGGCTGGTTTTGCAAAGTTTTCAGCGCCGGGAGTGTTTGTAATAACAACTTGATACTCTCTTTGGCTTTTATTCCACTCATCAGTTTTTTGAATAATACAATCTATTGCCGGTCCGCCTGATGCCATCCAAAATTGTAGTGAAATTGCAGCTGCTTGCATAGTAATACCCTTATTAATTTCCTGGTAATTATGCCACACCCAACAAAAATTCCACAAGCGTCAAGCCTATTCACCACTTTTAACGAATTAGTGTAAAAAAAATAGTGGGTATGCTGTTTAGAATTTTCGTCCTCGGTTGTGAAGACGCTTTTAATGGAGAACATTTGAAAAAAAAGGGGCCAGTAAAATACTCACACAGCCCCTTTTATTTTGATGAATACGCTAGTTAACGTTTAACTGCTGAATAGATCTTGATTTTAGGCCAACATATATGAAGCTGCCAAGGGCAATTACGCCTACTGCTATATTTACGGCAAAAGATCCGGTTTTGTAGCTATTGAATGAATCTAATAAAACACTACATGTGGTATTTGTTACATTCATTGTAGCATTCAAGGTTGCTTGGCATCTACCATACGTTTCTACGATGGAAGAAGCCGTTACTTCAAGTCCAGTTTGCGTTGCATAACCTATTAGGACTGCTGTACAGCCTACTACTGTTCCTCTAACAGAGGGAATAGAACAGAACGTCATAATTTAAGCCCTTCTTCTTTGAATTAATGGGGTATTTTCACTGGTATCAATCTGTTTGCAAACACGAGCAATGGTAGAGTTTACCGCTCCTATGCCAATGCAAAAGGTTACTGTGCATGCAAACGTTCCAAATAATGACCCTCCGTAAGCTTTTGTCAATGAAGCGCAGGCATCAGTAATATTAGAATTGTACCCAACAAAAGTATTATTCGGACAATTTTCTCCAAATATTTGAGCTATGCTAGATACATTATACCATAATGCTTGGGCTGCAACATTAACTGCGGCAGTAAATACTGCTAAGCCCCCAATTTCCATACATCCTTTAACACAACATGTCATATATTTATCCTTATTAATGTATTTGTAATTAACTGATTTATTTGTGAAATAGTAAATCGGTTAACAAAAGCTTTCTCATAATACCAACCAAAAAAAGCAAAAGCAAGAATAAATTATCTAACGAGGGTATTGATGGCCAGGCCATGCCCTCACTCATTAGGAAAGATCTTCTTCAATTTTTGGTGGAATTGGCTTGTTTGCACTCATGAGAAATTTTACCATTGTGCTTACGCGTATCTGACCTTCTGTATGAAGAGATTCATTATACTTTTTCATGTCCCATGAAAAATGCTCTTTCAGGTACTTAAGCACATAATTTTTTAGGCGAAAAGCTTTGCCTTTGCCTGTAATTATGCAAATATTTACAGTGTCTCTTGGGAAGTTAGTTGCTAAATTTTTTATTTTGCAAAATAGATGCCAAAGCTTTACCTGCACAAGCAAATTCTTTTCTGCACCATATTCTTGTGAACCATGACTTGAAACCTGACCTTTATGAAAATTTAATTCAAACTTTCTGTTAGCAGGGTTGTGATTCTGATCAAATTTTCTTGCGTAAAGCTCTACTGCACCCGCCAAATTAGCTTGTGCCATCCCCATAATGATAACCTCAAAGGTTTTAGCTGTTACCCAATTTGCATCGAGGCATGGCATGTAAAGAAGGGCTGCTCTCTCAAATTCACGGGCAGCAAAATAAGCGCTAAATCTTTCGCGCGCAATTTTATCTACAGTTTCAAACTGAGGAAACTCTTTAAATAATATTTCCACTCCTTCTAATTCTAGTTTGGCTTCCGCTCGTTCCATTTCGGTGATTGGCTTTTTGGAGCTTCTTATACCCATTTTTATATAATCAACCACATCACCTCTTCTTGCATCACAGAATTTAGAAATGACCATCGAGGCTATCGGGAGTGGAACAAACAGTCCTTTTTGGGCGAGTGCATTCACTATGGCTATTGCCTTATCGTGAGGCAAATAGGTAAAAGTATCATAAGATATGTCCTCTAAAACTTGCTCTGAGACACCTGGTACCGCTTTTTCCAAAGATAAAAAATCCAACCGAACATTGGATTGATTATAGGCTGACAGTCCTGAATAATTCATATTGTTATACCTCATCCCAGTCAAAGGCTTGAACGTCGGCAAGTCTTTCAGCGCCAAGAAGTACCATGACTAGGCGATCTACGCCCATGGCCATGCCGGCGCCATTTGGCATGCCGAGCTTTAGTGATTCTAAAAACTTGTCATCTAATGTAACTCCTAATTTACCCTGCTCTTTGCGCATGGCTTGTTCTTGAGCGAAGAGTTTCTGTTGCAAGACTGCATCTGTTAAGAATGGAAAGCCGTCTGCTATTTCTATGCCTGCAATGTACAGCTCGCTTCTTTGAGCTGTGCTTGGATCGTGTGCATACATTGGTGCTGATGTTGTGAGATAGGCTGGCCATTCGCGTAAAAACGTGGGTGTCTTGTTGCCTAAATGCACCTGCAACTTATCAAATAGATAAGACATAATCATATACTTGTCGCCCGACATTTCTTTGGGCACATCAAACTTGGCGGCCTCAATAGACTTTATGAGTGCCTCATAAGAAAAATCACCTAAATTATCGAGCCCTAGATGGGTTTTGAAGGCATCTCGCACCGTTAAGCGCTCCCAGGGTGTATTCATGATATCAATTGAATGCCCGCGAAATGTTACCTGGTAAGCTGTTGGATAAAGCTTTTTAAATGCCTTACGGATAAAGCGGATGGCATCTTCTTCAATCATATCTAAAGACTCATGAGCCCTTGCCCATTCGAGCATTGTAAATTCTGCGCTGTGGTAGCGGCCACGGTCATGTGCCCTAAAATTTTTGGTGAGGGTAAAAAGCTTTTCAAATCCACCAATAATCATGCGCTTAATTTGGTATTCTGTAGACGTTACAAGATAGCCGTCTGGCGTTGTCACAGATTCAATATGAATATCAGGACAAGTGCCTTTTACAAGTAGAGGTGTTTCAATCTCTAAAAAGCCTTCTGCTACCAAATCGTGCCGAATTGCAGCCAGTATTTCTTGCCGCTGCCAAAGTCGTGGCATGCGCAAGGTATCTTTCCAGCGTGTTTTATCTGTAATCATAATGTACTCTTATTTTAAAAAGAGGTATTATAGCAAGTGACGATTAAAAGAGCTGCATTTTGCAATGCAGCTCTTTTGTTAAGGAGGGATTTATGGGTTACTTTGAATATCTGCAGATGTGACTAGAGATACATCTGTGTAGCCCATATTTTGGGTGGTAAGTTCAAGATCAGAAAGTATTGTCTTTAAGACATGTTCTACGCCATCATGGCCTCCGGCAGCAAGCCCATAAAGACATGGTCTACCAACACCCACCCATTCAGCACCAAGTGCATAGGCCTTAACTACATCAGCTCCCCGTCTTATGCCGCTATCAAAAAGAATGGCAGGCTTTGGAACATTTAAATTTTGCGCTTCATCAGCAACAGCCAAAGCAACAGGTTGAAGAGCATCAATTGCCGCAATTGCGCCTTGCACTTGACGGCCACCATGGTTTGATACATATACGCCAGAGCAGCCTTTTTGCACAGCTCTACGGGCATCATCTTCTCTTAAAATACCTTTAAGAATTAAAGGCAAATTTCTGATGGTAGTTACTTGATTTACAAACCAGTTAATTGCAAATGGGTCTCCTGGAACTTGTTCATCCCAAGTAACCGAAGCGCTGGAGTTTACAAGTGCTCCTCCTAAAAGGAATGCATCATTCAGATTTACAGCATATGGCCCACCTGGTAAGTTAATAAATGCAGCATTTGCCACAGTGCCAAATTGCTGAGTTTGTATCGTATTAAATACTGGGTCTGTAAGGTATATTTCTAGCCCATGAAATCTCTCGCCTGGCTCAGCCGATGCTTTCCATGCAAATGGAAAGTAGCCAAACTCTAGCTCACGCTCACGTTGAGAGTACTTTGTTGTATCTAGCGTTAAAATTATTGCCCTATAGCCTGCTGCAAAAGCTCTTTGAATGATGCTCAAATTTAATTGTGGTACAGATGTTGCATACATCTGAAAAAACAAATCCCCTTGAGGGTCACTTGCTTTAATTTCTTCTGGAGTGAATGTACTTGCACTTGAATAGCAAAAACTTACATTGGCATCAGCTGCCCCTTGTGCTGTTTCTTTATCGCCGCCTTGATGTAGTATTGTTTGATCTCCCATAGGGCATACAAAAATAGGCTTAGGAACTTGGAAAGTGTACGCGCCAAAATGTACAGTATGCGTAAATACAAACGGCTTAGCACTTGCCCCAGTAGCCATTTTGGGTAGTAAATCATAACTTTTGATAGCGCGTAGATTTTTCCAGTACGTATCACCATTATCTGCAACACCCTGCGGGCCCACATAAGCAAAAATATACTTTCCTACGGCCTGTTCTGCTAGATCTGCCATGCGCTCTATTGCAACCGGAAATGGCTGCGGGATATTTAAATTACCATGTAGATAATATTGAAATTTATAATTTGAGGCCAGATCTGTAACTTGTGTAAGTATTGTATTTATAGTGGTCGGCGTCAAAATATTTTCATTAAATTCCGAAAAAGGCGATTCATCCCTTAGTACAGGATTAAATACGTTTTCAGTATCGTGAGGAACAGCTTCTGAATAGTCCCCTGCTATATCATAGGTCTGAGATTCTAGAAGATTTTGAGTATCCGTAACAATTTCTAGCGTTTGACGGTCTACCGCAAGATCAGTAAGTGCTGTCTCTATAATTTGCTGACTAATAGCCAGATTTGTTCTATCTATAACTAAATCTGCCTCAGTGGTGGCATTGATTTTTTTTAGATATTTTTGATTTTTTTTGCAGCATTTTTTGGAATCATCGGAGCTGTGGCTTTTTGCAGATAATGGCATTTGCATAGCGAGCGCAACAGCTAAAAGACTAAGCAGTGGAAGTATTGGTTTTTTCATTAATAACCGCCTTGATTAAATTTTTTTCATACACATCAGCAAATCTACTTTCTAATCAAATATATTGTCAAAGTAATTGCATCAAAAAGTTTTAGCTTTTTACTATTTTGCAGAGATTTTGCCAAAGAGTGTTCCCGCCGCTAGCTATGCAGACGATAGAATTGGCGTGTGGTGGGGCATATTTTAAAGCACCTGCAAGGGCAAGTGCGCCTGATGGCTCTACGAATAGATGACCGCGGTCAAGTGAAAGCTTGATGGCCTCAATAATCTCCGGCTCAGAAACTGAGATCATCTCATCTACATAGGTTTGCATGATGGGGTAGGCAATATCCCCTAGTTCCTGGATTTTTATAGCGTCGGCTATGCTGTTGCTGACATGGTCCATGCGTACCTTGTAGCCTTTTTTAAAAGTTTGGCAGGCGTCATCTTCAAGTTCTGGTTCTACGCCAAAGATTTTTATTTTGGGGTGGGTCTTTTTTATAGCCATGGCAATACCTGCAATCAGGCCGCCTCCGCCTACTGGAACAAAGACATATTCAGGGATGATATCTTCCAAAATTTCTAGGCCTATTGTCCCCTGCCCGGCGATGATATCAAGATTGTCATAGGATGGGATGAGGGTGAGGTTTAAATCTTTGGCAAGTGCCTTTGCTACTTTCATGCGCGCCACTGAGCCTTGAGGCGCCATAACCACTTCTGCGCCATATTCTCGCGTGCGCTCTACTTTAAAGGCTGGTACTTCTGGTGACATCACAATGGTTGCAGGTATTTTAAGCTGTTGGGCTACCAAGGCTACAGCCTGAGCATGATTTCCAGTTGAATAGGCAATAACCCCATTTTTGAGCACTTCATGAGGTATGCGGCTCATACAAAATATTGCACCGCGGATTTTAAAAGAGCCACCAGGCTGCAGGCATTCAGCTTTTAGGTAGATTGATTTATGACCAGATAGTTGGATGAGCGGTGTGCGAAGGGCTTTACCTTTTATAACACCTAACGCCTCCTTAAAGGTACTAAGAGGAATATCATACACGAGAGATAGCCTCTTTTTTACTTGTCACCGGATTTTGGATTTTGGCTTTTTCTACAGGCGGGTTTGTAACCCCAATATAGTGAAGCCCATACCAAATAGCGATAACAATAACAAACAGCAGCAACAGACGAAAAATCAGCTTAAAGCTTAACGCAATTAAGATAAGCCCCACTAAGACGACAACAGGAAAAAAAAGAAAATGCTCATTATCCATCTCTATCACCTCTCATTTGATCTATATCAAAGACAAAGATGTAATGCAAAATTATTTTCTATTATCTTGCCTAATTTCATCATGCCCGCTCCCCTGCCCCCAATGGTGTCAACTTAAGGAATTTTCTGATCTTATTCTCAATCTTGATCGTGGTCTTATTCTGTTTTTTCTCATGGGTTTTAAAAAAAGAATAAGAGAAATTAGCTTAAGTTGACGCCATTTGCTTCTGCCCGTGCCCGATTTCGTATTGGTATTAGTGTGCCGTAGGTACACATCATTATTAGCCCATGGTGTAGGCCCGTAGGGCCAAACCGTGGGAACCATGTAAAGTAAAATATGGAGCCACTTTAGTGGCGATTGATTATTAAAGTCGCCACTAAAGTGGCTCAGTTGTTTTTTTAATACGTGTTCCCATAGTTTGCACCTACGGCGCTACACTAATGGGCTAATAATGAGGTGTACCTACGGCACACTAATACCAATACAAAAAAGAGTCTTAGCTTATATGAGAAAGATAGTGTGTGTAGAGTTTTTCGAAGACATCTTGGGGGCAAGAGGCGGAGCCTAGGTGGCTTTCGGGTTTTGGAAGGCCGTGAAAGTCGGAGCCGCCGGTGACGAACATGCCGCGGGCTTTGGCTTTTTGGACCCAGGCGTCGTTGACGTTGGGGACAAAGCGGGCATAATGCGCTTCGATGCCGTCAAAGTTGAGGGCTATTAAGCGCCGTGCCATTGACTTTGAATCTATTAAGTGTGGGTGCGCTAAGACGGCAAAGCCTTTGGCTTTATGGATGGCGTCTATGGCTTCTTGAACAGAGCATTTTTTGCCAGATACATAATTTGGTGATTTATCACCTATGTAGCGCTTAAATGCCTCAGGGACATTTTTTACATACCCGTTTTTAATGAGCTGAAGAGCTATATGCACTCGTCCATAGGTGTAGCTTGGGTCATCAACGGTGACAACTTCTTCATAAGAAATGGGCGTGCCATTTTTGGTAAGGTTGTCGCAGATAGCTTTTAGGCGCTCTAGTCGCCATACACGCTGCTGTAGGCAGAATTGTAAAAATTCTGGGTCTTTAGGCGAAAATGCGTAGCCCAACACGTGAATGCTGGTATTTTCAAAATCCGCAGAAAGCTCTACACCTGGTAAAATGGGAAACCCTAAATGTTCTGCATCATAAAAGCCTTGTAGGGCATCGTGGTCAGTAATGCTTATTCCTGAAAGCTCTTTTTCTTGCGCTAGGGCTATAAGCTCGCGTGGGGTAAGGCTGCCATCAGAATAAATAGAGTGGCAATGGAGGTCATACTTCATCTGATACCCAAAATACTTCACGGTGGAGTTCATGCCCTGTTTGCTCTTTCACAACAGCCTGAACATGCTTTATGAGGGCCATAAAGTCATCCGATGTGGCGCCAGATGAGTTTATTAAAAAGTTGCCGTGGAGCTCTGATACTTTGGCTCCCCCAATCTGAAAGCCTTTTAAACCGCTTTTATCAATTAATAGTCCCGCAGCTGTGTTCTGAGGGTTTTTAAAGACGCAGCCGGCAGATTTTTCGCTATAAGGCTGTGTGTGGATACGTGCATCAAGTAGCTCAAGCTGTTTGGCTCGTGCATTGGGAACTGCACTTAGTACAAAATATGCCCCCACAATAGCCCCTTGCATCTCATGGAAGGCCGTGTAGCGGTAGCCAAAGGTAAGTTCGTCTTTACTTAAGCGCGTAAGCTCGCCATTGGGCATGACGTAGTCTACATACTGCAAGGTTGTCCAGGTTTGCATGCCTTGAGCGCCGGCATTCATAAAGACAGCGCCGCCCACGCTTGCAGGTATACCTGAGGCAAATTCTAGGCCCGAATAGCCTTTTTTTGCCGTTTGCGTACCAAGTAATGAAAAGCTATAGCCTGCCCCCACATGAAAGTGGCCAGGTTCTACTTCTTCATGAAAATCGATTTTGTTGTGAATACAAACTCTGGCTAAGCCCTTACTATCAAAAAGACAGTTTGAGCCCTTACCAAGGATAAATGTTTTTAGCCCTTCTTGATAGCAGTAGCTCATTACCTGCTGCATCTCTTGAATAGACTTTACTTCTACGTAATACTGTGCTGGCCCACCTATACCAAGTGTAGAGACTTCAGAAAGAAGTTTATTAGGTATAAATTGAGCTTTCATAAATTCTTTGATTTCACCATCGCATCAATAAGTGCCTGGCAAAAAGTTGCCGCATCGGGCGTTGCAAACTTTTTGGCAATACGTTTTGCTTCTGCAATAACGATTGGCACGGCTAATTTTTTCTCAACGAGCAATTCGTAGCAAGAAAGACGCAAGATAGCAAGTTCTACTTTTTGTATTCTATGAAAATCGTATGAAGTTGAAACACTGCTAATTTCTGCATCGACATCAGGTAGCTTTGTTAAAATAGCTACTACTTTTTCCCATGCAATTTGCACAGCTTTCAGACTTACCTTAAGCTCATGGCTTACAGTTTCAAAGAGCATATCAGGATCGCTTGCATGCGTATCTTGGCTAAAAAGAAGCAAGAACACAAGCTCCCGAAACTTCTGTGGAGGCATTTCAGACATTTTTGTCATAGTAAGTAGCTCAGGGATTGGAAATTAATAAACTAAACGATTGGACAACGCGAAAGCTCCCGCGATTGAATGATCGAAAACTGCCCTGTATTAATAATACAGGCCAGTTTTCGATCATTCAATCCCGGGGCTTTGGCGCAGTCCAATCATTTAGTTTATTATTTTCCATTCCCTTAAGTGGTTTAGAGTCGGAAATTTTAATTATGATTATATTAAATGGCAAGATAAATAAGAGAGTGCTACACTAAAACTACTTGCTCGGGAGAGAAGAATGACCAGAACCAAGATTATCTGCACTATTGGACCTGCGGTTGACTCAATAGACAAAATTTTACAACTCATCGATGCTGGCATGGATGTGGCAAGATTAAATTTTAGCCACGGTACACACCAAGAGCATCTTACTCGTATACAGCTGATTAAAGAAGCTAGGGCCAAGGCCAAAAAACCCGTTGCCATCATGCTTGATACCAAAGGCCCAGAAATTCGCCTTGGTAAAGTGCCAAAAGAGGGTATCGAAGTTCAGCCTGGCCAAAAACTGTGGCTTGTTAAAGATGCGAGCATTGGCACAACTGAAAGAATCCCGGTACTTCCTGCTTTTGTATTAGAAAAACTAGAAGTTGGTACACACCTGTTGATTGATAATGGCTACATTCAGGCCAATATTGTAGACACCTCGGCCGACGGCGTGCAAATTGAATTTTTAAACCATGGCGTTATTTTATCATCTAAAGGCGTCAACATCCCAAATGTTGAGCTAAATCTACCCGCCCTCACAGAAAAAGATGAAGAAGACATTCGCTTTGGCTGCGAGCAGGATATAGACCTTATCGCCGCAAGCTTTGTACGGTGTGCGCCTCACGTTACCGCCATCCGTAACTTAGTGAAAGACGCTAAAAAACCAGAAATATTGATTATCGCCAAAATTGAAAATAACGAAGGCGTACATAACTTTGACAGCATTTTAGCCGAAGCCGACGGCATCATGATTGCACGAGGAGATCTTGGCGTAGAGGTACCTCTTAGCCAGGTGCCAGTACTGCAAAAGATGATGATCAGAAAATGCTATTTAATGGGTAAACCCTCTCTTACTGCCACCCAGATGCTAGAATCTATGATCACAAACCCGCGACCAACACGGGCTGAAGCCTCAGATGTGGCCAATGCCATCTACGATGGTACCACGGCTGTTATGCTGTCAGGTGAAACTGCTGTAGGTAAATACCCTATAGACACTGTCAAGATCATGAAGAGCATTATTAATGCCGCAGAACAAGACTTTAACTATGTAGAGTTCTTTGAGCAGCACACAAAAATTCAGCATATGGATGTACCAGCAGCTGTTACCTTAGCATCAGTAAAAACCGCCTATACGCTAGGTGCCAAGGCCATTTTTGCTTTTACCCACGGTGGCACAACAGCAAGACTGATCTCACGTTTGCGGCCAAAGATGCCCATTATTGCCTTAACATCTGTTCAAAAAACATACCAGCAGCTCGCTCTTAACTGGGGTGTGATCCCTGTTTTTTGTAACGAGCATGATGATGTTGAACAGGCGTTTAAAGAAGCAAGCGCGTATGCCCTGCAGCACCACCATGTTAGCTATGGAGATGTTGTAGTGATGACAAGCGGTTCCCCATTTTGGGTAAGCGGCACCACCAACACCATTCGCGTGGAAGTTATACGCTAATGCCTCAGAATCGCTACTATTACGAAGGGGTTTTGCAAGAAGGCAGTGACATCGCCTTAAAAGATGATGAGTTTCATTATCTAAAAAGTGTGATGCGCACCCGCGTTGGAGAAAGTATTGAGGTGATCAATGGCCAAGGTTCTTTAGCACAAGGCGAAGTGATTGGCATATTCAATAAAGAAGCTCACATAACCTTATCAGAAGTAAAGACTCATAATAAGCCACAACCCATCGTAAAGCTAGCCTTAGCGTTTTTAAAGCCCTCACACCTAGAATATGCCATCGAAAAAGGCTGTGAGATTGGTGTAGATGCTTTTATTCTCTTTAACGCAACCAAGTCAGAAAAAAAAGCGGTGTCAGATCAGTACCTAAAACGCCTTCACTCCATCATCTTATCCAGCACAAAGCAGTGTGGAAGGCTTTTTTTGCCCACACTAGAAATAAAAGATAAGCTAAAAGAGTGTCTTGATGGGTTTGTGGTGTTTGGCGACCTAGAAAGCACAACGCATATCAAAGACCAAGCTGTAGAGAGTCAAGTAACCCTAGTAGTAGGCCCAGAAAGCGGTTTTACGGATCAAGAAAGAACACTCTTATTAGAATATGGCGCCAAAGGCGTCCGCCTCCACCCCAACACACTTCGTGCAGAAACTGCTGCGGTAGTTGCTTGCGCGCTCCTGACCGCAAGATAAACATTCTCCGAAAATTGTATTCCCTTGCCCGATCTTGTATTTAACGTGCCCGTGCCCGTGCCCGATTTTGTTTTGTTTTGGTATTAGAGCCCTTCAGGGCGACTGAACGAAGCCCACCGTGACCGCAGGGAACGGTGGGAACAGGCACAAAAAACATAAGAGCCCGGCTGAGGGCGATTGAATCACGCGATGTCGAACACAGACATGGTT
>JAJFUY010000316.1 GCA_021372185.1 Chlamydiales bacterium
GTAAATCAACTTTTAATTTTAATATTGTTGATAAAGAAACTGGGTTGCTTGAACTATTAGTATATACTTTAGATGGTAAAACTGCTGCTTATCCACTACCAGCACTTTCTGATTTTCAGGCACACATCAAGAAGCATGCTCAAGATGCCATACCATTAAGCCAGCTACAAGACATTTCCGGCTGGCTGCACAATCACGGGCGATCAAATCTCATTACTCTAGACGCCCTTGAGAATAAGTTAGAGAGCCTTATTCACTCATGCCCACATGGTGCCTACGTTTTGCATACACAAAATAAAATTCTTACTCTATCGCGCCTTAGCCCAAGAGGGCAGATTGAGCATGTGACCATTAATCTTTTTAAAGAACCCGGCATCTATACGCTCCAGTTTCAGGGCCAGGAATTTGCAGCTACGCGCGCTCAATTTAAAAAGCGCCTCACGCAAATGGGCACTCCTGTACGAGTAAAGGCGCTATGAACAGATTTACCACGTTTTTATGGGTACGCTACTTTAACTCTAAGGATTTGCTTACAACTATGTGCCGCTATTGGACAAACCCAAAATTTGCCCTGATCGATAGTACACTTTTATTAAGCTACTTCTTTAAAAGCCCCTACAGTATTGGTAGAGAGCATAATGACGCTGAACCCTATGGCGAAACACCCCTTGCAACGCTCGATCAAATCATAAAACACTGTCCGATTAAACCAGATGATACTGTAATTGAACTAGGCTCAGGCCGAGGAAGAACCTGCTTTTGGCTAAGCGTCTACAAAGGCTACAAGACAATCGGCATAGAATACATCCCAGCATTTGTCTTGCGCGCCCAAAAATTTGCCAAATTCTTTGGCGTGAGCAATGTAGAATTTCGTCTTGGAGACATGCTAGAGGCAGATTTAAGCGATGCTGACTGGATCTATCTTTTTGGCACAGCCCTACCCGATGAAAGCATAATACGCTTATGCAAGAAGCTAGAGATACTAAAACCCGGCACAAAAATCATCACCGTAAGCTATCCACTAACTGCCTATAGCCAATGCCCAAAATTCGAAGTAACCCAATCCTTTGACGCAGAGTTTTCATGGGGCACCACCCAAGTCTACATTCATGAAATGTGATAACGTAAAATTGTTTTAGAGCCCGATTTAGGGCGACTGATCGAAGCCCACCGTGACCGAAGGGAACGGTGGGAACAGGATGTAAAAAAATAGAGCCCGGCTGAGGGCGATTCAATCTCTGATTCAATCGCCCTCAGCCGGGCTCTAATGCTTTTTTGCTTGTTCCCACCGTTCCCTCTGGTCACGGTGGGCTTCGATCAATCGCCCTAAAAGGGCTCTACATTAAAAGCTTTTAACCGCCGTTGCGGGCCATTTGGCTCTTGAGGGCTTCTAGGCCGCGTAGCCATTCGTCGATTTTGCGCAATGCTGCGAGAGTTTCTTGTTCTGCGTTACCTTGTTCTCTTGATGAGACGTCGAAGAACATTTTGCTCGTGGCGATCTTCGTTTCAAACTCGGTGCGTTTGCCATGATCGAGTGTTTCTAAGAATGTCTTTGCGATGTCTAAGATGTTCTGATATGAAGTCAGCGTGTCAAAGGCTTCTTTGTTAAATGTTTGAGCATTAGCAATTTGCATTCCGTTAATTAAAAGCTTACCAAGTTGCACTGCTGTAACTTTGTAGTTAGTAAGAGGTGAGATTTGTGCTGATTGTTCTCTTGATGTTGCAAGCCATTCTCTACGGGCAAGATCTGACAGCTCTGCATAACGCTGCGCACGCACATTACCCAAAATAACAATAATTCTCTGAAGAACAAACCCTAATTTTTCTGAATCGAGATCATCCAAATCAATTTCATCAAGTTCGTTTTGTTGCTGGGTGGCAGCATCATAGTACAAACGATCGCCAAAAAGTTCGTCATTAACTGGATTAATAATAGATGTCATAAAAACCTCATTTATTTCACAGCTTGCATCATCAAGCTGGTTAATTTGTAATTTGTCTCACGGATATGGTGGATATTTTCATTAAGCTGTTCAATATCTGTGGTGCGGTTTTGTAAGCGCGTTATGACTGCATCTACGTTTTTATTAGCTAATGCACACACCGCTTCCATCTCAACCAAAAAGGCCTTATGCGTGTTCTGGCGCCATTCAAAGACCGTTTTAATGCCGCCGACAGACGTTTTTGCAATTGATAAACCATATGTAGCTGCAGCCGGAGCCGATATGCCAAGACTTAATGCAATGGCTGTTGCCGCACAAAATAAGTTAATGCGCTCTACCCACAGTTTTTCACTTTCAGCATCACCTTTAGCTATCCAAGAGGCTACTGCTTCTTTTGCAGCATTATCTAAAAGGCGATCAACTATATTGAGCACGCCAAATGCGATAGCAGCAGTGCCTAGCACAACAGACCCCATAGCAATGCCCGCAATACCTGCTGCTATAAGTCCAAAGGCAAAGAGTGAATTTTCTACAGTCTTCCACGTACTTACTTTGTTACTTGCAGCGATTTCCTCTTTCATGGCATCAAGCCGCAATTTATCTGCGTTTTCAGAAAATTTACGTTCTAACTCAAAAAACGCGCGAGTGTTAGCAAGGTTATCTGTAAAGACTTCTTGTGTACCAAGTAAAATAGCGTGGAGGATGTCATCAACGTTTGTGCTATCATCAACGCGGCTTTTATCTAATAGGGCTTGCAGACCATTGAGGCCTTCTTTTACCACTTCGTGGCCAGCATCAGGTGGTGCATCAAGTGGTGGTGTTGTGTAGGTGGTTTTTACTGTAGTAGGTGAAGCTTTTGACACCACATCTTTAGTTGTGACAACTTGTGATGGCGCAAAGTACATTGTTGCAGGCTTAGCAAATGCTGACACAAGTTCAGCTTGTCTGAGCTCAGCATGTCGTCTTTCAGAATCTGAATCTACTCCAAAACCTACTTTATCTACCATGTGACACCTCAACAATTCTCTCTTTTATTACTTCAACCTGGCCTAAAAAGGAAGCAAATTTTTCTCCCACGGCTAGTTTTTCAGCTTGCTTGATGGCAAGTGATGCAATGTCTTGTCGTCCAAGTCGTGCTGCACACTCTGCCCAATAGGCATGAGCTCGGGGATCTTCTGGACTATTGATGCAAGCAATCTGAAAGGCGTGCGCGGCATCTTCGTCATTACCTTGCAGCATATGGCTTGAACCCAAACCATACCAGTATGCGCCCTTATTTGGGTAGTGCATTACTAGCTGGCCAAACCCAGAAATGGCCTTGTCATATAACCCACGCTGGTAGCAGCTATAAGCATAATGATGCAATAAAAGTTCTGTAGATTCTGGAAATTGTGATCTCACATTCTACCTCGAGGCTATACCTTGAATGAACTTTCTAATAGCTTCTGAGATTTTATCCCAGCAGGATTTTAGCTCTTGCCAAAACGTATTTCGTTGCTGCATAGCTTCTTGAGCTTCATTAATTGCTAACTTCAAGTCAACGTCGATACCTTTAGAAAGGGTGTTGATGTTAGTAACGATGCTATCACGCTCTTCTTTTGTAAAAACATCTTTTACTGGAATTTTTACGCCAATCTTGCGGCATTCTTCTATCGTGTCTTTTGTAGACTGATCTTTGGCATCAAAATTGCCTTTAGAATCTGATTGAACGTTAATTATTCCGAGCAATTCGTTTAAGGTTTTGCTTTTTTGTTGGGCGATGGTGGCTTTATTAAGTGGCGCACGTGTACGCACTTCGCAGTTATGCATAGCTTCGATGCGAAGAAGATTGAGTAGATGACCGAGTGAATGATCCCACCAGCGTTCTTGATCTTGTAGGGGAGCCACTTCTGAGACACCCTCAGACTCATTTTCTAAGTTATTGGCTACCGGAGTTTCTGCATTGGCAGGACGAGGCTTGCCTGTAAGCCAGTTCCATGTGTCAGACACGGCGTCATTTACAGCTGCACCCGCGCGTGAAACAGTACCCACAGTACCATCCCAAGCCTTTGCAAGCTCTTCAGATAGACCAGGAATAAAACTCATATGCACCTCTCAATAATAGCGAACCTTTAGCGTACCCAATTGTGCCCTAAAAAGGCAATCTCAAACAAAATTAAGGTGCACTGGGTGTTTGTTTTCCTCCGCGCTCTCTGCCGCTCTCTCTGCGGTAAATAATGTATTAAAAATCATCGAGAGCATTCTGAGAGAAAAGCGTGTGATTTTTATTTTTACCGCAGAGAGAGCGGCAGAGAGCGCAGAGGAAAACAAAAATCAAGCAAGGGCACAGGCACGAAATTCACACGTAATTTATTGTCATCATCTCGTTTTTACGCTATGTTTAGTGCGATATACAAGGATCCCATTGTGACGGAACGATTTATTGAATCATCTTTTTGCAAAGAAGATACAGCTTACGAAGTGCCACTACGGCCAGAACATCTAGATCAATTTATTGGGCAAGATAATGTTCGTGATCAGATGAGTGTGCTGATTCAAGCCGCCAAAGCAAGAAAAGAGCCACTTGGTCACGTGCTGTTTTGTGGACCGCCGGGGCTTGGCAAAACTACACTTTCTAATATCATCGCATCGAGCATGGGTTCAAGTATTACCGTGACATCTGGCCCCGTAATAGAAAAAGCAGGGGATTTAGCCGGTATTTTAACTAAGCTTAAAGAGGGCGATATACTCTTTATCGATGAAATTCATGCACTCAATAGAACCATCGAAGAGTATTTGTACCCCGCTATGGAAGACTTTGCTCTTGATTTGGTGATTGATTCTGGCACGTCGGCCCGTAGCGTAAAAGTAAAATTAAATAAGTTTACTCTTGTGGGAGCTACAACGCGCCAGGGCCTATTATCAGCTCCGCTTCGCTCACGTTTTGCAAGCAGCATGCGCCTTGATTATTATACTCCGCAGGTTCTAGAGCAAATACTTAAGCGTTCAAGTGCCATTTTAAACCTTACTGCGGATAACGAAAGTTTAGCAGAAATTGCCAACCGCTCACGCGGCACACCACGCATTGCTAACAGTCTCCTCAGGTGGGTAAGAGACTATGCTCAAATTAAAGCAAACGGATCTTTAACCAAAAAAGTCACTCAAGATGCCCTCAAGATGATTTCAATTGATGACAGAGGCCTTGATGACATGGATGGCAAAATTTTACGCATACTGATTGACCACTACCAAGGCGGTCCAGTAGGCATACAAACACTGGCTGTAGCAGTAGGTGAAGAAGCACATACGCTAGAAGAGGTTCACGAGCCATTTTTAATCATGCAAGGGCTTCTTAAGCGCACGCCACGTGGGCGTGAGGCAACACCACTTGCTTACCAACATATTGGCAAACAAATTCCAAAAGCACATACGGAGGTTTAACTGTACTTATGCGAAAAATTTTATTTAGCCTGCTTTTAGGCTTTTCTTATCAGCTGTCAGCTGAAGTAACTCCTGAAGGCAAACAAGTTCTAGAAGAGATCCAAGAACGCTTTCATAGCCCTACCATTCGCATTCAGCTTATGAGCGATGCAGAAGGCTCACAGATTGAAGTAAAAGGCGCCTACAACGTGTATGACCCAAGGACAGGTAAAAAACTAGACACCGCTTTTACAGGCTCTAGCTACTACATGTACCCAACCGTAGATGGCATCAAATGGGGAACTGAGTTTCCCGGCATCTACCAAGTGCTTATTGTGCCAGATAAAGTGTCTACTACACTTTTAGTGAGTGGCACAGAATACCGCGGTATGGCCTATCTCTACCAAATGAAGGGCACTCTTGGCGGCGTAAACGAAGTATCACTAGAAGAATTTGTTTCATCAATCTTGAGTACGCACATTCCAGCTGACATCACAGAGCAAGAAGCTCTTGCTGCATTGGCAATTGCTCTTCGGACAGAGGCTCTATACTGGCTAGGAACCGCTACAAACCAATACTGGGATGTAAAAGCGGGGACTGTAGGCTATAGAGGAGCAGCAGTTGAGCGCCATGATCCGGCATTTGATGAGGCACTTAAGACAACCAAAGACATGGTAATGAAAAAAATGGGCTCAGATGACCTCGTTTCTGTACGTTGGTTTTCAGCTGGAGAAACTGTAGCTCCTGTGCACGAAATGCAAAAGCTAGCTAAAGAAGGTAAAGATGCACGCGCTATACTTGAGAAGCTATTTGGAGAGATGAAAATAGTAAAAACCACTTCATTTCAAAATAAATAGTTGATAATTAAATCAGGCTATGTTTTACTATAAGTAGAAGCGGATGTGAAACAACTTAATCCTGGGCTCTTGTCAGGGAAACCTAGCAGGAGGCCAGGACCTTTAAAAAAGGGTAAAAAGTAGTTGCTTTAAAAATTAAAGTATAGTTTAATAGGAGTTAGGAGTGGGCGACAGAAGAGGCCTACTCACTTTTAGATCTGGTGCTAAAATGTATTTTGGCACCAGTTCTAAAAGTTTTGGATCTGGGATACGAAAGTGTCCCAGTCCTTTTAGTTTGGATCCGGGATACATCCAGTGTCCCGGTCCTTTTTAGTTTGGACCAGGGATGCCTATAAGCGTCCCGGTCCTTTGGGCTAGTTCCTAGGTTCATTACGAACCTAGGACTTTTTGGTCTAGCGATGCAAGAGAGTCCTTTGGATTTGAAGCGTCGCTAGTCCAAAAAGCACCCAAATAAATGTAATAAATTGGGTGTATATACACAAACAAGTCCAAGAGTTGGCTTTTTTGCTGCGCGAAAGCCCCGGGCTTGAAAGATTAAAATCTTGCTCATATTATATAATATGGGCAAGATTTTAATCTCTTCAATCGCGGGTCTTTGGCGCGCAAAAAAGTCAGCTCTTGAACTTGTTTGTGTATAAAAGTGGCTGTAAGCCACATTTCGGCTTTGTATTTGCTCTCGAATTTTCGAGGCACACAGTCATACTAGCTGCTTATCTGCAGTGACTATGATTCGATGGTGTTATATAGCAATCAAAGCCATTCATTTTGCGGACTCATTAATTTGAGTCCGCTTTTTTTTCTTAAAAGGCTTTTACTTTTCCAACTACTAGCACTTCAAGAGGTATACCCTCTAAGTGTGTAGGCAGCAAGTTTCTCACTTCATCTGTAGTGCGTTCTACAAGTACTAAAATCACGTGATTCTGAGAGTTATCTTTAGGTAATCCCACAGCATGTCCTACAACACCATTAATTTGTAAAAGCATTGGGGCATGTTTATCTTTTATTGCTTTTACGCGCTCGATCTTATTTAGGTTGGTTTTTGTAAAAAATGCCGCTTTTGGCTTAGAAGAGTCTGGCACTACTTTAGGGGTCGACTCGGCTTTAACTTCTTCTACAACACTTTGAATGCCCACAAAAGAGACCTCTAAAGCATCAAGCACATGCTGGATGGGGTTAGCAACGGCTACAGTGTCGCTTCCTGCAAAAAGCAGCCCAATAGGCCGGGGATTAGTTGCCACATCTTCTACCATGAGTGAGCCAGAATCTCCACCCTTCAAAAACGCTCCAGGACCCACTAAAATTTGGTCATGATAAGTAGAATCAAATTCATTGCCGCCGCACTCATCAGTATACCCTACTGTAATTGTGGCGTGCAGGCCTGTAACGGTGCCTTTTGTAAGACCAGAAGTTCTGCCGCTTTTTTTGACTTTTTGGCCAACAAAGGCATCTACTGGGGTACTTGAAATTTTGCCAATCTCTAAAATTGACCCTGATGTGTCTACCATGTGCGTGTCTATTTGTGCTATTGCGGCATCAACAGATGTCACACCATTTGGCACAATAGGGATCCAGTTAGAAAGCACTGCCACATAATCTGCTGTCTTTTGCAGGCAGTTTACGTCAATATAGCCCGGCTGATTGATAGGATCGCCTTTGGCTGATACCTTTTTGTTATTGCCCGCGGCACTATCACCTGCCAAAACGTGCGTGTTGCTCAAGATATAGAGGGTACCCGCTTTATCTTGAACAAGAGAGCCCAAAGTGCCGCTACAGCAAGCGCTATGCACTTTATCTACCACACTACCACCACTTACCCCAAGCTGAATAGGCCGGGTTTGACGGGCTTTGTGGTTATTTGATGCTGCATGGCCTTGAGTTATAGCCAGCGCACATACTAGCGCCGTATAAGAAAGAAAATGTAATTTCACAGTCTAATCTCCAATTTAATTGACATGCCACCAAATTGTCTCATCTCGCAATTTTTGAACATCTTTTTTTTGACAAGTATTCAATTTTTTTGCATAGGGTAATAACCGGCTGCACGAGTCTAACCCAAGAGCGCTTTTATCTAGAACGTATTGGCGACTGCCTATTCAAGCTAGGCTACCCAGAAAAGGCTCGTCCTGTATACAACAAGCTCTTAAAACGACGGCCAACGAGCCTCGATATAAAGAAAAGCTAGCAGACCTATTTGCCTACCGCGGCCACATCATACAAGCAGGTATTCTCTATAAAAAGTTGGCTGTACAGAATCCACCTCACAAGTAAAGACGTACAAGCCGCCCCACCTGATTTTGCAGGCCTTGCTATCGAGCGCAAAACAGCCCTTGTCCATGGCGTCCTCCGCCCAGAAGTGGCCCAAATCCTCGACATGGCAAAGCAGTTGCACTGGCCCATTATTCTTTTTTAATTGCTGATATTTTCGTTGCATTTTTGGTACAAGACAGTAAAAATTAGTGTTTTAATTCTGAATGCAACCGGATATACATGAACTTTTTGCTCCATCAAAAACTTCAGCGCAAGATTTTTATTACAGATTTACCCTTGTGTCATGTGCTTTTAGAAGATAACCAGCACTATCCTTGGCTCTTCTTAGTGCCTCGTAGAGCCGATGTAGCACGCATTATGGATCTGTCACCAGTTGATCAGTTACAGCTACTTAAAGAACTAGATTTTGTCCAAAACATGATGTGGACCGAATTTGCCCCCACGCAGTTGAATGTTGCGGCAATAGGCAACAAAACCCCACAACTCCACGTCCACGTTATAGCCAGATTTGAGCACGACCCAGCCTGGCCAAACACCGTGTGGGATCACCCAACAAAAACCCCGTATGACGAAGAACTCAAGGCCTCAATCACCACGAGACTTCGCTTTCTGCTCTCCCAATTTAATTAATCCATTTATCAGCCGAATGATTTAGTGTTATATGTCAGGCAACAAATGACTTTTTGGTTATGCTTTAGAGCCCTTCAGGGCGACTGATCGAAGCCCACCGTGACCGCAGAGAACGGTGGGTAATGTTAAATAGTAAATAGAGCCCGGCTGAGGGCGATTGAATCACGGTCCAACCAATAGACATGGTT
>JAJFUY010000330.1 GCA_021372185.1 Chlamydiales bacterium
AAACATACAATAATAACCCCATACTATGACACAAATGAGTTAAACAAAGTATTGAACGTTCATGTAAGTTGTGGAAGTTATTGATAAATCGGTGTGCGGTCGAAAATTAAAAGCGGTAAAAAATTACCGCACTCCAGAAGCTTCGCTAGTAGTTATGGTATTGTAATTCAAATGTCCAAACTCGAGTTTCACTCTCTTCGAGAGTGAAATACCTTTAGGTGCTTTTATCGAAGACGCCTTTTACGAAATTTTTTAGGGTGGAAAGCGTTTTCGGAATAAACTTCTCTTTTTTGTGGGCGTCTAGCAGCTGTTCTAGCACTTTTGATTGGAGAGCTAGGACCTGGGTGTTATTGGGTTGTAGTTCTGCTGCGCGGTCTATAAGTAGGCTTGCGCGTTCTAGATCTTGCGGGAGGTTGGTGTCACCGTTTGCTAGGAGTTGACCTAGTTCAACCAGTGCAAAACCGTGGTTTGGGCTTATTTTGAGGGCCCTTTCGTAGTATTCATAGGCTTTGGCTGGATTGCGAGGGATGTCGGTGTCAATCTTTGCAATAAAGCCAAGAGTGGCAAGAGCAAAGGGCTGGTTTGGGTCTATGTCAATAGATCGCTCAGCAAGCTCACGGGCTCTTGTATAGTTAGCAGGGGTGTTGCTACCGCTAATTCTTAAAAGTTCGGCTAGGTAGTTTAACACAAACGTACTGTGCTGGTTTTGCTGGTAGGCTTTTTCAAAGCAGGCATAGGCTCTTGTAAAGTCTTGAGCGATACCTGGTGCACCAGAAAAAAAGATCTCTCCTAAGCTTGCATAGGCGTAGCCATACTCTGGAGCTATTGATACAGCCTTGTGCAGCATATAAAAGGCTCTTGTTCTATCAGCCTTGACACCATCTCCCCCGGTACGTAAGAGCTCGCCATATATGCCAAGTGCATAGGGGAATTGTGGAGCAATTTTAAGGGCAGATTCTAAATATTCTTGAGCAAGCTTATGATTTGTAGGTACTCCCTCAGATCTTGAGGTAAGTAAATCTGCAAGGCCTGCAAGTGTTGCCGGATTTGCAGGATAAATCTCATAGGCTCTTGTAAAGAGTTTGTAGGCACGTTTTGGATCTGCGGGATGTGCTCCAGTGCCTACACGAACAAGCTCCGCTAGCCCAATATAGGCAAATGGGTGGTTAGGATCAGCTTCTACAGCTCGCTGTAAGTAGTGGTAGGCAGCAACTGGGTCAATTTCAATACCAACATCACCGCGGCGCAATAACTCTCCTAAATGACCAAGTGCAAAGGCAAAGTCTGGGTCAATACTGATAGTTTCTAGCAATAACTCATAGGCTTTAAATGCGTTTCGTGGAACGTGCACTCCTCCTTCTAAATAGAGTCCTGCCAAGCTTGCAAGGGCATAAGAGTATTCTGGGGCTATCTCTAAAGCCTGTTCTAGTAATTCTTTTGTGCGTAAGTCATTTTTAGGTATAGCTCGGCCGTGCGTAATAAAGAGGTTAGCAAAGGCAACAAAAGAGTGCATGTTTTCTGTAAGTGGCTCTTGCACAGGACGCATAAATACACACTCCTGTTGCACCATAAGCAGTATATCGTGAAATGATACGAGAAGCTCATTTTGTTCCCAGTTTTCTACAGCATGAATTTCTTTTAGAAAGTTTGTAACGTCAGCTTCTAAGTCTTCAGAGTTTTTTAAGAGGTGGGCAAAATACTGGAGATTGCGACGAGCCTCACCGAGTGCTTTTACTTCTTCTGAGTATATGTTTTCTTCCATATTCAAAATTCCCTTACTTATATTATATCTTGTAAGATACTTTCTCTAATACTACGCATTTTTTGCACCATAAAGTGCAAGTTATGTATTGTTGCAAGCTGCATCACCACTAGCTCTTTAGCTTTAAAGAGGTGGTACAGGTAGGCCCTTGTGTAGTGCTTGCAGGTATAGCAGTCACAACCTTCGGTAATTGGCGCACCGTTTGTTTTATTTTCACCCTTAGTTAGGTTTACCTGACCGGTATGAGAGAGTGCTACACCATGACGAGCGAGCTTTGTGGGGTATGAGCTATCAAATGTATCAATACCAAAAGGCACAGAGCCTTCAAGTGATGGCAGATCACCAATACCTAAAAGATGCCTTGGAAATGGGTCTGGCAGGCTAGGCACTGTGTTTGCCAGCAGTTCTAAGATATCAGCTTTATTTTTACCAAGGCTTCCACCTATACCAAAGCCATCAAAGGGCATTTGGCGCAATATTTCACAGCTTTTACGACGCAAGTCCCAGTTTAGTCCACCATGAATAACGGCAAACATCGCTTGGTTTTGTCGGTTTGCCAAATGTGCTTTTAATGAACGCTCCTGCCAGCGGTGTGTGCGGTCAAATGACTTTTGCAAGGCATGGCTATCTATGTGATAAGGAGGCAATTCATCAAATGGTATGATAATATCGGCCCCTAAGTCTTTTTGGGCGGCAATTGAGGTTTCTGGAGTAAGTAAAACCTTACTACCATCAATGTAGGAGCGAAAGAGCACGCCGTCTTCGGTAATCTTTACAACAGAGTTGCCATTTTTTTTGGTGCCGCGGCTTTTAAGCTCATCCGCTACTGATCCATAGGCTAAGCTAAATACCTGAAAGCCGCCAGAATCTGTTATGATGGGCAATTTGCGGTTTATAAAGCTATGGAGGCCACCCATCTCTTTAACTACCTTTGAGCCCGGCTGAAGCATTAGGTGATAGGTGTTGCAGAACATAAGCTGAAGGCCAATTTCACTTACCGATACATTGTCGAGTGCTTTAAGGGTGCCATTGGTGCCCACGGCAACAAAATTTGGCGTGTCGATAATGCCATGGGGCGTGTAGATGCGCCCTACTCTTGCGCGCGATTTTTTAGAGGTGTGTAGAATTTCAAACCGAAACGGGTGCATGTGTCTGTTTTCTCATTGTTGATAGGCTGAGTAATACTGCTATAGTAAGTTTTATAATAAAACTTACGAGGAAGACGTCAAATAATTCACTAACCAAGCCCCAGAGGCCGAGTATGGTAAATAACACTGTGTCAAAAAACTGGGATACTGCCAGGCTTGTAATATTGCGGCCAAATAGTGTGAGTTTTTTAGCACGCGCCTTTAAAAACCCATAAAATTGCACATCAAACCACTGTACTACTAAGAATGAAGCAATAGATGCTGCAACAAGACGCGGCGTGCTAGAAAGAATCTGGGTGTATGCGACTTGGGTGTAATCTTGTTCTGATGCTGTATAGATAAGGTGCATATCAGACATCACCACAAAAAACACAAGTAGCATAAATGAGCACCACACGGTTTTTTTGGCTACATCCTTGCCATAGTATTCTTGGAGCATATTTAGGCCAAGGGCGCAGCTTACGGCGTAGACGTCGCTACAAGTAACAGTTAAGCCAAAAAGATGTATCTGCTTAAGCACAAAGAGGTTAGCAAGGATTGGCTGCAGGCAAATCCAGCACATGAGGCCTTCTTTTCCCATTTTCATAAACGGGTATAAAAAGAGGGCGGCAATTACAAGATGTAGAAAAAAGAGTATTTCATTCATAAATTCCACTGATTATAGAGCATTTGGCCAAAAAATTCCAGCAAAGATTAAAAAAATCTTTCTTGCATGGATTCCTGGGTGCTAGTATGTTGAAAGGTATGACTTTTGATGAATTTGTACTCTCAACTATACTGCAAAAACTATCGGTAGAATTTTTACTTGATGAAATCAAGTATGGGCTTTTACGAGACACCATAGAAGCGTGCTTTTTAGCTGAAGGGTTTACCATAGAACCCGAAGCAAAAGCAGTGATAATTCTTGATACGCTCTTCGGGCTTCTGGTACGGGGATTTTCTTTTAAAGAATTTGTAGCTGTTTTACCGCCTAAAGAAAAGACGCGCTTTATCTCAATTCTCTTATATCAAATCTACTACCTCAATCTTACCCTTGAACATCTCGTTTCAAAAGAAACACTCTACTTTTATCTGCTACGTACCTTGGCACTAGAGGCTCCTCACGCATTATTGGATAGCGTGTATAAAAAAATGGATATTGATCAGCGGTTGCGGTGCCTAGATTTTTGCCTAAAAAACTTTGATGAGGGCTCCTACAGGATTTTACAGATCAAAGATGTGCCAGATATTAATAAACTCTTAGAGTTGATTGATAAGAAGCTCATTACCAATGAGATTCCTGTAACAGAAGGGGAGCTTAAGAGCTTTTTACAAAAAACCCAACTAGACATTGATAGAGCCGTAGCAACTATCTGCAAATATATTCCCCATAGTCAAGAAGAGGTACTACGCTTCTGCACTATCTACGGATTATATGACCATCAAGTGCCAAAAGAGGCCTGGAGCTTACATAAGTATGCTAGTTTGCCTGCAAAGCTTGCTCACTGTACTAAAAGGACACGCGGCCAAACAGCTTTTATTAAGGCTATTAATGCTCATATCACTGCTACAGCTGACGACTATAAACGGGGAGTAGAGCTTATTACCTATGCACTACCAACGGCAGGCAAAGATTTGAGCCTTTTTGCCTGGCTTGAATCTATTACACGAGCAATAGAAGCCTTTTGTAATCAGCTGAAGATTGAAAACACCATCCCACTATTTATCTTTGACCAATCAAGTGATGAGCTATTTAATAAAAATGCTACCTACTGCAAGTCTGTAAGCCCTAATTGTCTACATATTGGAACTGAAGACCTTCTTAAAATTGCAGACAAAATAGGCATACGGTCACTCCTTGAAACTGACTCAAGAAGCCATTTTGGCTATGGTGGCGCGCGTAATACTATATTTTTGCTTATGCCATTATGTAGGTACTACTTAAAAGAAAGCTCTTTAGAACACGTTATAAGCTATATGCTTACGCTTTCTGATGAAGAACTCAGAGCTGATTTTAAAGACGTTGTGTTGACCGAGGGTAAAGGCCCTTGCGTTATTCATATGGGTGATGATGATGTACATGTGCCCTATTCTACCATATTTAGCGACGCGCTATTTGCCCTACAGCATAAAAACGAATACTTTTGCCGCTTTGGCTGGCAAATAGGAAGAAAAACCACATGGACAGAAACTTCATTTAACCTTGAATACATTTTAGAGCACACTTCTGACATCTTATTGCAGCATTCTTGGCAAAAAGAACCCTTTAGACATGGCATGGCAGGTCTTTTATCAAAGCCAAAACTTTGTTTAAACGTACCTTTTGGCCAAGAAGAAGCCTATCTTTTAGCCATGAAAGAGTATGTGTTTGATATTAGACAGCCGATGCTGCATCTCTCAGGCTATAGATTCCCGAAGGTAAGTATACCCCAAAACCGCTTTGCAGGCTTGGCAGCTCATTTAAAAGGCCATTACTCTTACAGTATAGGCTCTATGCTTGTGTCTGACTTATTAGACCCTCTAAACTACTACAAACGCTTAAGCTTGCCCTGGAACCAGGTAAAGACGCCATTTACCTCACTTGCCAATGCCATAGAGTGCATCACTGATCCAAAAGTAGTAAAAAAAATGCAAAAGAGTTTTTCTAAGAATCTCGTTGAACTAAATGAAGGCCTAAAAAATTACAAAGACCGCAAGCTAGAAAACTCAAACCTAGCTTTATTTCACATCGGAGTGCTCGACATCCAAAACGTCCCGAAACTTTTAGCAAAATACCAGTCATTCACCCAAGAAGTACAAGACCTCACAAAGCTATTTGCCAACCTTAAGCAAGACTCTCACGATTTCAAACAAACCCTATCAGGAAAGGGTATTGAGGCAAAAGATGCCCTCCCAATAACCCACGCCCTCCAACTACTAACAAGCGTAATCCAAACTGCCTCTTTCCAGGCTGCCCTTAAAACGATGACGACCGAATAGATGTCTGATCTTATTCTTATTCTGTCTTTTGTCTTATTTCAAAAAAAAGAATAAGAATAAGAGTTCTCCGTTTAGGCTTTGGTCGCGGGGGATCGCACCCAAATAATTCCAATTGTGTGGGTGAAGTCGGGGGCGTTGCCCTCGGCGTCTAGCCACTCGTTGTTAGATGAGCTTGCGACAGGTCTGTAACGAATCAAGTATAGGCCTGGCTCATTTGGGGCAGTTAGCGTAAAGGTTTCTTTTACTTCTTTGTCCATTTCTGACGGAATTGCAAAAGACGCCTGCGGGCCTACATCTTTAAAGCCTATGAGCACTCTTTCAAGCTTTAAATTTTTCATCTTTTCTTTATTTGCTACTACTGTTGTTTCACAGGTTAGCTTTTCACCCGGCATAACCGCTTGAGCACGAAGTTTTCCATTAATCATGGTATCAGAAAGAGAGACTGGACCAAAGGTTGTGGCATCCTCATAGGCGCCTTTCCAGTCGTAATCTTCTAATGCTTTAATAATTTCATCAATTTTGTCACCTGCTTTTTCTAATGCAGCTTTTAATTGATCTGTAGCAGTAGGTTCTTCTACTGCATACCCGAAAGAAGAAATTCCTAGGGCTACTGTTAGTAAATATTTCAAAACTTTCATTTCTTCACTCCTTATGTTTTTTTGTACAGTATGAAACTTTGTCTAACAATGCAATAAAAAAAAGCTGTAATAAAGGACAAGTGGAGAAAATTGCCTGGATTCTATATTCTTTATGGCATGAAGAAGAAGTATCTTTCAGAACTTTATATTTATCCGGTGAAATCGTGTAAAGGCATGTCGCTTCGCAGCGTGCATGTTGGTGCCAAAGGCCCAGCTATGGATAGGCGGTGGATGGTAGTAGATGCTAATGGCTGCTTTCTTTCACAGCGCTGCCTGCCTAAGATGGCACTTATTCATGCCAATTTAGACGATCATTACCTTTTTCTTTCGGCTCCTTCTAAAGTTCCACTTATGCTCTTACACCATCCCGTTGGTCCAACATGTGAAGTTACGGTTTGGCAAGATACGTGCTTGGCCTATGACATGGGTGATAAGGCAGCAGAGTGGGTAAGTGAGTTTTTAGAAGTTACTGCCCGCCTTGTTTTTATGCCAGAACAGTCTATTCGTAAAGTGAACCCACAGTATGCAACGAGCACAAATGATGAAATAGGTTTTGCTGATGGATTTTCATTTTTACTTACTTGTGAACAATCGCTTTCTGATTTAAACACTCGCCTGGGCATGAATATGCGCATGAACCGCTTTAGACCAAATCTTGTAATTAGCAAAACAGAGCCTTACGAAGAAGATACCTGGAAGCGTATTCGCATTGGCAACATTACGTTCAATTGTGTAAAACCCTGCTCACGCTCTGTTATCACAACGATTAATCAAGAACGGGCAGAAGAGGGGAGTGAACCTCTAAACTCTATGGCGTCTTTCAGAGAAATTGATGGCAAAATCTGCTTTGGCCAAAACCTTACGCACGAAGGCTCTGGTATTTTAGAAGTTGGCACTGAGATCGAAATTTTAAGCTAATCTGTTTGTGGTGGTTTTCTCAGCTGCTTTTTTGTGGATTTATGGCGTTTTGATTCTACAAGAATCGTCTTTTGATTTTGGCTTCTTTTGCGATTTTGACGTCTCGTTTTTGCCAGTTCTTTAAGAGCATCTTCTTTAATTTTTCTTTTTGCCTCTACAAGCTTATCTAAGAGTATTTTTCGGGCTACTACTCTGTTGTCTTCCCGTGAGCGTGATTGCTGGCATTTTATCTCTACACCGCTCGGAATGTGCTTGAGGTATACGCAAGAGGAGGTTTTATTTATCTTTTGGCCGCCGCTTCCTTGGCCTATGATAAATTTTTCTACCAAATCATCATCTTTTACACCCATTTTTTTGAGTGCAGCAGAGATTCTTTCGAGGTCAGTATCTACCATAAAAAATTTTAATCTAGAGAGGGGAAATAAAAAATTCTATTTTGCTGTTCACAAAAAGTCATAATATGCCTATTAACCAGAAAAAATAGCAAATAATATTCTTCTGGGGACCGGGAATGGCAAAGGTTACAAAAGTTCATCATCATCATCACCATCAC
>JAJFUY010000358.1 GCA_021372185.1 Chlamydiales bacterium
GGTATTGTAATTCAAATGTCCAAACTCGAGGCCCATGGCGCCTTTGGCGACCTAGGCTACCTTACATCACCCTCTTAGAGGGTGAAATTCCCGCAAATAATAATGTGGACCTATGACCCACAAATTTCATCTTATTCTTATTCTTTGATTTAGACTAATGAACGCCGGTGATCATTTGGTTGAGGCGGGTGTCGATATTTTGTTGGGGGATGTCGTCTTCGAGCCAGAATTTTTTTAGTAGGGAGGTTAATTTGCTGACGAATTCTTTGATTCTTACGTCGTCGGTGCTTTGGAGGGTGCTATCGCTTTCTTTGATCCAGGGCGAGCCTATTACAGATTTGAGGACTGATTTATGCATGTCTGTTACAACAAATTCTGTTGGGGTTGACGCATCTAGACGGCTGATGAGCTGTTCAACCTTGGTAAAATCAATCTCTTTATACAAACGCGAGGCATATACAAGCTGGGATGAGTCTTGATGATCACTGAAATATAAAAAGAGGGCATTTCTTACGTCTTCGGAAAAATCGTGCGTAACTAATACATCAAGCATAGCATTCGAAAGTTTTGTGGCAAGCTTTACAACTTGTCTTGCGCCAAAGCAGTGGGCTATGCGGGTTGCAATGTAGAGGCTTTTTTCTGATGCATTATCTCTTGCAAGATAACAATACAAAGATTCTCTTACTTCTTTTCTCAGTCTTATGCTTTTAGCTATTTCTATAAAGGCCTCTACTTCTTTACCTTCTAGTGTTTCTATCCAGGATGGTTCTTTACCGTTAAGCTCTGGGTGAGCAATTTGCAAAAATGCAAGAAATGCTCCCATCATAAATTTGGGTTTAACAAAAACCACCCGTGTCATATCTTTTCGGCATTGGTCTTCATCATCTTTGACCAATTTTGCAAAAAGCTGATGCACGTTTGTCTCTGTACTATGACGCGCAAAAAGGCGCACCACGCGCGCCAAAACTGAAGCTCTTGGCATCACAACATTCCACTGCTCAATGGCCTTATTAAGCATTACTATGGGCCGGTCTATACTCAAAGCTTCCAATTGCTTTAAAACGTGACTTACCATATCCCACGCCACTTCTGTTTTGCCAGTAAATGAGCTCATCACTTGGGATACTTTTTTGCAGACATCGGCTTGTGAGCTCATAAGAGCTGCCTTTAGGGCTTCAACATACACACCTGTAATATAAGGCGCGCACTGAGGCAGCACCAAGAGCAGCAAATTAAACGCTTTTTGATTGTCTTTTGCAAAAGAGGCTACAAGAAGTGTTACAAAAATCTTCTGCGTTTTTTCTGCATTATACTCGGTAAAAGTGTATTGGTTGTTGCCCAAGAGTAGACGTTCTAAATGCTCAATATACACGTCATCTTCTACACATCCTAAAAAGTGGTTTATAGGCCCTTTAAAGAACATCTCTTCAATAAACAGGGCACCACGTCTTAAATTACTATGAAAACAAAGAGACAACATTGTTGCCGCATCACCTTCAGGAAATCCGGGTAATTGTGCAAGCCGCACCATATGCGAGATAGATTTTTGCTCAAAAGAAAATTCAGGGTGATCTTCGGTCAGTATGCAAGATATTTCACTTAATACAAAAAGAATAGCTACTAGTGAGCTACCAGATAGTTTTTGCTGCTCTTTACACAACTTATAACAGTCCACAAGCATCGCACCGACCGACTTTCCACATACTTCTCTGGCTAACCTTGAAAATACAGTAAGTGTATCACTCCATTCGCGGAACTTATTTTTTTTATAAACAGATTTTTTTATGAAGTGGGATTTAATTTTTGAATATAACAAAATAGGTAAGTTAGTAGTTGGCCTATCAGCCAAATCTAAAAACTCATCTGTGGCAACAGAACAAATAATTTCTGGCACATGTGCCATACTTTGATTATAGGCAACAAGCGCCATAACCATGCCAGGAATCAAGGTAGGATCTTTGCTTTCTGAAAAGTTTTTAAAATGAGCCCACACAATCGCTTGAATTTCAGTATACGAACAGAGATGATACTTCTCTTGCGGAGTTTGATCTAACGTTGTCTTCGCAAACTCATTTGTCAGAGCATGTATTCTTGCCTCTTCATCGTAATCAACAATGAGCTCAGGCATTATAATTTTCTTTAAAAGACTTGTCATATGCGTTAATCTTGGTCTTCAAGTCCAGGTGTAGTTGAGCGCTCAATCAGTTCTTCAACTTCCTCAACACTTTGAGCTTCTGGTAATTCTTGACTGTGCATAGTAGCTTCTAAAGCAATAGCCGCTTGTCTTAAAGCCTCTGCATCAACGCGTCTATAATGTGATGCTGCAGCGATGCTCAAGACAAAACTTCTGTAGGTTGAGGGCGCCTTCTTTCTGCCTTCTAACTTGTTTGCCAGTTGACTTTCAACCAGCTTAGCAATCTTAGTACTTGCTATTGTCTCATATTTTTTCCCTGTAAGCCCACATCTACGCATAAGACAGCGTATTCTCTCAGGAATTCTCACAGCGTATGAATCTGTTTTAGTATATAAAATAATATTACGTTCTTCATACCAATTTTTGATCGGCCTAAAAACAGTTCCAGCTTTTTGGGCGTTAAGTATTTTCTGTAAAAGTACTTTACGTTGCTCAGAATTTCGTCCCGGAAAGTAATCATGATACCACTTGGCAGACAAGAGATGGCTGACTGCTAAACGGCGAAATTCAAAATCTTGACCTTTCTTAGGCTGTAAGGCATCAATGCGCTTAATCAATGTCCATACTGCAGAAAGCGTCAAATGTTGAGACATTCTTGAAAGGAGATAGATACTTTCTGGTGTGTTTTTATTGAGCAAATAGCGACACAGGTTGTTTCTTACCAAACCGTTAACTTTGTCACCATTTATGCATTCTAGAAATGGCGCCATAGCAGAGCAGTCTCGATTTTCTCTGACGCGCTCAATGAGCATATCTGTAAAGGTTTGGAGTTCCTTAACATCCGAAATGCGTAACATTCTAGGGGCAAACCCTAAATAATGGGGCGGCGCCTTAGGGTGAATACATGCTTGATATAATCCACGACGCTGCACTTCTGTCGCATAATTTGAATTCACAAAAGATAGTAAAAAGTCCATTCCCGGGTGTTCTGGCTCCCATCGTATTGCCCGCTCAAACAGTGTCACAAAAGGACTCCTGTATTGTAGCGCTTGCATGATTGTGTCTTTGAGCTCTGGCGACACAAGCGCCACTTCTCTTGCAAAAAGATCAAATTTGCCATGACCTTGCACTCTATTAAGAAGAGTAGCTAAATTTACAGCTGTAATAGAAGGCAAAAGCCGTATAGCAAGCTCTAAGCTTGTAGGCGGCTCACTGGCGAACAGTAAATGCTTCATCAAAACTTTTCTTGTTTGACTACTAGTAAACTGCGGGGAATTGACTAGTTTTACAAAAAGGTCTTTAATAGATCCATCTTGTAAATTTTTTGCCCAATCAGTAATATTCGTAGTCTCTGCATCACAGCTAAGAGCATGCAACACATAACACGCAGTATCGGCATCCATGTCGGCTTTTTCAGCGTAGCGATCGAGCAATAAAAGCCTCATTTTGGCTAAATACTCTTTATTTTCACCGTACGGGTGCGCAAGCACTGATCCAAATAATTCTACTGCCGCTTTTACATCATCAACAGTTGCCTTTACAGTACGTGTGTAGTTATTAAGGGCAACGGCAGCCTCTTCTACATCAAAACATACATGAGAAGCTATAAGCACTTCACCAAATTTTCCGACATTTGCCTTGTCTTTATGAAAATTGCCCGCAATTACCTGGGCACAAGTTGGCATAGGTAATAGTTCGTAAAGATTTACTGCTACATGAGGGAGGGCTAGTAGCAATACATCTCTATAGCGTTCGTCGTGTGTTTCTTCCCACGCTTTAATGAGCAGCCACACGTTGACAAGTTTGTGATCTGTAGTAAAGTCGGTATATCGAATTGCCTCTTGTCCCATAAGCACGTTTTCTATGCTGCCTATGTATGAGGATATGTCATTACCTTGGTCAAACTCAGTTAATTGCCACAAATATAATTCTTTAAGAAATTCGTCAGTATACTGATTTTGCGTGTCTAAAAGACGTTTGAAATGAAAAAAAGTCAAGGTAGGTGAACGCTCTGTTGTGCTCAACAGGCAGGTAAGCTCTGCCACTTTTCTACTAATAGCAGCTAAATGAGCCGGTTCTGGCCCTACCGCTCTTGCCCAGCATTGAAGTGACGCAGTAAAAGCTTCTTTAATTCCAGGCTGATGATCAGGAACAATTTTTTTTAGGAGTTTAGTAAGATATTCTAATTCAGTGTGTTTTGAATACCTGTAAAACAAGTTACCTTTTAAAAAATTACTAATACGAAAATCAAGATCATGCATCAATGGACTATTCGGATTGTCTAGACATTCCATCAGTTCTTTAGTAATAATACTACCGCACAACTCATCGCCATTTTTGAGTAAGACTGAAATATAGTAGGGGAGCATGAGAGACAAAAGTGCGAGATCATCTAGTCTTTGTTCATGAGAATAGCGGCATAAAACAAGTAAAATATTTGCTTGCATATCTCGAGCAGAAAGCTGAGAAAATTTTTTATCCAATGGATTTTGAAGGAGTACAGCAAGTTGAGCGATATGTAGATCAACGTTTTTTCCTTTAGCATACCGTTCAAGTGCGTTGCAGGCAGTGGTTGAAAGCGAAACTGTATTCATAGAATCAGTTAATGCTTCCATGTCAGACTCTTGCCCATAGTAGCGTAAGTGTTCATCTGAATGGCGATGAAGAAAATCTGGAGAAGTACTATACGACATTTCAACCTAAATTAGTAAATTAGGAAAGAAATTATGCACATGCCCAGTATTAAATTAAAGGCTAAAGAGTTACTTCAGCATTACAAATGTTTCATTGAGCAGGACATAATAGATAGAAGTTGGCTTACGGTAATTATCAACTTTTAGTTCAGGCTCCGCTGCAGAATTGGTCGCTTTAATGTCTATAAGTTCAATAACATTTTTAAAGACAACCTTTCTTTTGCCTTTATCAACTATTTTATTATATAGGTAGCCGAGCACTTGGAGAAAGTTTCGCTTACATTCAATGCCTTCAATTGTTCTTATACTCGTGTCACCGCTTTCTTCCTTGACGGCGGCCAAGTTTTCGCGGGCAAAATTTTTAAAACTTTTTATGTACCCAAGAGCAAAACAGGCGTAGATCGCATCATTTTTTTCAAATTTCTTATACAGTGCATGCGCTTCTTTATTTATAAAGTTTTCTACAGTAGTTACAGAATCTTCAAAAAGCGTATGAATATTTTGCTCTGTACAGATCCAGCAACAAGACAAAACATGTTCTAGAAACTGGCATAAAAAATTCATCACACACACATCCGCATCCTCAGTAAAAGGCACGCACAGAGTAAAAAGCTTTTTTACATCGTCAAAATACAGAGTGTGCATTTGTGAAATGATCACACAGCCTAGCCCAAGTTTTGCCAACCTTGGAGCTTTTGCATGCTCAACAACCGCCGTCAAGCACTGACAATCTAAAGGGACTTTTAATTCATTGGAGAGGTCTACAAAATCTGAACAGCTCTTTAGTGTTGCAAGCCGCATACACTTCCAGTCGGCTTGCTGGCACTTAGCTACAAATAATTGGTACAGCGCTAATTTTCTCTCAGAATTCTGGCTCAACTGTATAAACTTGATAACAGCCTCAAATACTCCAGCGTGTTCTGATAGTGCGTCTTTGCAGCTGCCCACAGGGCCTTGGGATGTGATAAATGAAGCAAATTCTAAATAGGCAAGTTCTTCCTTGGCTGACACAAATGCCTTGCTAATACCCTCTGTTACCTCAACACTTTGCATAGCAGCTAAAAGAGCTGGGTTTTTGATCGCAAAACAATGGTTCAGAGCCTCTACTGTATTATATTTAAAAGCATCATCTACAACACATGAATTCATATCATTTTGTATAAGGTCTGCAAGTCTGTCGTAGGGTATTTCACAGCCTGGATTTGCCAAACTAAAAAAAGTCTTCCAGCCATCTTCAGAACTGGAACTCACTGTAGAGAGCCTACAGCTCATCTGTAGTAAAGCACGGGCAAGTATAGGGATGTGGTGGATATGCTCTGCATGCTGCAAAAGTACATACAAGCCAACAGCAAGTTCTAGATCTGATAATTTAGTACAGGCATTATCTAGCTGACGGGCAATGAAGTGGGTATCTTTACTCTTTAATGAGGTAATAAATTTGCTGCGAGGGGTCTCTACCTGCATTTCTTCAAAACTATTTAAAAAGGCTTCTGTGCTCTTTGAAAGGGGCTTTTGTAACTCTGCACTTACAGATAATTGTTTTAAGGGGCCACTTACTGACAATGAGCTCATACATCCTCTGTTGGCAATTGATCTACAATTACATATTGTGTTGATACATCCTCAAAACCAAAACCTAGCATGGTATATTTACCATCATTGCTTTTATAATGTCCAACCATAAATTCTTCTGGCAACCCAGTAAAATCAATTTTCACAAGCATGTTAGATAGGTAGTTAAATATTGTTTTTTTTAATTCAGACCATTCGAGTAAATTGTATACCTTAAAAAGAGTGCGTATCGCGGCTTCTTTGATTTTGATTAACGCTTCATTCACAGTCTTCAGCTGGATTGATTTACTGACGACAAAAGACTCAAGCGTTAAGAGATTATCGACAAATGCCATAAAATATTTAATTAAGAACGAATCCACATAGTTTGCACCATCTTCGTAGAGCGACTCTGTAAGTGTAATAAAATTGGTTAAACACGTTCCTGAAAAGCTGCAATACTCTTTATAGACATTTTCTGTCTCAGTAGTACAGACCACAAGATCAAGGTGCCAGGTTTTATTTAATAGTAAAACATACAATTTACCAACCTCGACA
>JAJFUY010000025.1 GCA_021372185.1 Chlamydiales bacterium
GGGCAATGTGGTCTTTTGAAAGCCAAATTTCTTCTGGCATTTCTGTATTATGGCTGCAGGTTTTCTGAACCTCTATCGTCCAATACATCGAAGCTAAATCTAACCAGTGATAAGGCCAAAGCATCTTTTCTTGCGTATTACTGTCGACAAGGTGCGCAAAAAACGCTCTATCAAAAGATGGGTTTTGGCAAATATATACAGCACGGCCTCTGGCTATGCCAAGAGAGGTAAAAAGAGCAATAATTTCGTCACCCACTTCTTTTGGGCTTTTTCCTGACCGTACAAGATCCCAAGAAAAGCCATTTACCTCTAAAGCTGTAGGGTCACTAGCCCTCCAAAGCTCTTCCGGTTGCATAATAATTGATTGAAAATCAGCTACAATATTGCCTGTAGATAGCTCTACAACCTTAATTGCAATTTCTAGCACCTTATGACGGTAACAGTCTAGCCCTGTTGTTTCTTGATCGAGAAATATGCCAAGCATTTACAAAATCTTAAAAAAGGTTTCCAAAATATTTTATCCGGATTATAGTAGATGTGTACCTTATACTAAAAGTTCATTTGTAGGCATATGCAGCTCTTTACAGCTTTCAAACAAATGTTTGTTAGATTTCGCTACCCAGTATCCCTACCAGAGGAAGTAGCAGCGTCCTTAGGACTAGAAATTGACAACACTATTGCCTTTAAAAAGTTTCTTACCACATGCAGGGATTGCCATCCAACGCGCCTTTCCAAATTTATGCCCCGCTGCGAGGCCGAAAGAGCTTTTCACGGTGCCCTGCGCAAAGAAAAGTTCAGCGCCAGCAGCTTATATTCATTCTATTTTAATGAAGGCTGGCTAGAGTTCGAACTCCAATTCGACTCTCGCTCCCTCTTAAGACGTGCCTACGTGCACCACAAGCTCATCTCAGGTGCCGGCATCTACGAACTGCACCTCTCAGTAGACGAATCCACCATCCAAACCCAAAACGACACAGCCGACAGCCTCTTCATCGCTTAGATAGCACGATTTAGCATGATCAAGCTCTTGAAAACTCTCAACGATAAAACCAAAACAATAATTTTTTCTGTATTTTATCGTTCTTATCGTTCTATCGTTTTTATCGTTGAGAGCTCTGAACCAGTTGCTTCATTATCTTGAGGCCCTCGCAATTTCATGACTTTGCAGCTTTTGCAATCAGGTTTAGAGCGCCTCCGGCTTTAAACCATTCTATTTGGTTTTTGTTGTAGGAGTGAGCTAAGGGAATCATTTCCTTAGTGCCATCTGCATGTGTCACTTCTAGTTGCAAATCTGTAAACGTATCCAAGCCCAAAATACTCAAACGATCAGTTTCTTGTATTTTATCGTAGTCACTTGGGGTAGCAAATGTTACTGCCAAGATCCCCTGCTTTTTGAGGTTTGTTTCGTGGATGCGGGCAAAGCTTTTTACGATGATGGCACGTGCCCCTAAAAATCTAGGTTCCATAGCGGCATGTTCTCGCGATGATCCTTCGCCATAATTTTCATCTCCTACTGCTACCCAACCGATTCCGCGTTTTTTATAGTCGCGAGCTACTGCTGAATAGCCCTCTACCGCATCTGTACACACATTAAGGCCATGGCCTACTTGGTCACGAAAAGCATTTACCGCGCCAGAAAACATATTATCAGAAATATGATCTAGATGACCCCTATACTTTAGCCACCTTCCTGCCGGAGATATATGGTCAGTTGTGCACTTACCTGAGATCTTGGCAAGAAGCACCATATTTTCAAAATCGCCTTTCTTCCATGGCAAAAATGGCTCTAGAAGCTGCAGGCGCTCACTTGTTGAGTGTACAATCACTTCTACAGTCGAACCGTCTGGTGCCGGTGGAACGTAGCCGACTAACCCTGATTCAAAGCCCTTGTCTGGAAGTTCCTTGCCGATAGGTGCTTCTAAGCGCACCTGATTGCCGTCTTTATCTTCTAGCGTATCTGTTAATGGATTAAATGACATTTTTCCAGACAAACTCATGGCTATAACAAGCTCAGGGCTTGCTACAAATGAGTGTGTACCAGGATTTGCATCATTACGTCCTGCAAAATTGCGGTTATAGGATGTGAGAATAGTGTTTTTTTCACCAAAGGCTACATCACCTCGCTTCCACTGTCCAATACAGGGCCCGCAGGCATTAGCAAGTACAAGGCCCCCTATCTGCTCTAAAAGCTCAAGCTGGCCATCGCGTTCAATAGTAGCTCGTATCTGTTCTGAGCCTGGTGTAATTGTAAGAGGACATTTTGCCTTTATACCAGCTTTTAAGGCTTGTTTAGCAATACTGGCAGCCCGCTCAATATCTTCATAGCTAGAATTGGTACAAGAGCCAATCAGCGCCACTTTTATTTTGTCGGGAAAGTCATTTTCTTTTACAGCTTTAGCTAAATCCCCTATCTTCCACGCCCGATCAGGTGAATAAGGGCCGTTTACATATGGAGGAAGCTCGGATAAATTAATTTCAATGACGGAGTCATAATAGGCATCTGGATTTTGAGTGGTCTCAATATCTGGTGTGAGTATATCTAAAGCCTTATCTGCAAGATCTGCAACAGGGGCTCTATTAGTAGCTCTTAGGTAGTCTCTCATGCGCGTATCGTAGCCAAAGACAGATGTAGTTGCACCCACTTCAGCACCCATATTGCAGATCGTGGCTTTACCGGTACAAGATATAGACTCTGCCCCCTCCCCAAAATATTCTATAATAGCGCCAGTGCCACCTTTAACGGTCAAAATACCTGCTACTCGTAATATTACATCTTTTGCCGCCGTCCAGCCTGAGAGCTTGCCAGTTAACTTTACGCCAATAATTTTGGGCATCTTAAGCTCCCAACTCATCCCCGCCATAACATCAACAGCGTCAGCTCCACCAACACCAATAGCCAACATTCCAAGGCCGCCGGCATTAGGTGTATGAGAGTCGGTACCAATCATCAAACCACCAGGAAAGGCATAATTTTCTAAAAGCACCTGGTGAATAATCCCCGCACCTGGCTTCCAGAAGCCAATCCCAAATTTATTGGAGACGCTTTTTAAAAATTGATATACTTCTGAACTTTCTTTTTCTGAGCGTTCAAGGTCTTTCTTGGCGCCAACTTCTGCCTGAATCAGGTGATCACAGTGTACAGATGTTGGAACTGCCGTAGTTTTACGCTTAGCCAGCATAAGCTGTAAAAGAGCCATCTGGGCTGTAGCATCCTGCATAGCCACACGATCGGGCATAAAATCTACATAGTCTTTGGCGCGAACTGGCGCCTCTTTAGGCATAGCCGCAAAGTGCGTAAAAAGAATCTTTTCTGTAAGGGTAAGTGGTCTATTTACCAGCTTGCGTACTCGCGCCAGGTCTTCTCTTTGCTTTTTGTAAACACGCTCGATGAGGTCAAGATCAAATAGCATAGCACCACCCATTTTTTTACAGATGTACAATACCCTCAAAAAAAACTCAAAGATAATTTGGCGCTTTTTTGAGTCCGGAGGACGACTGAACGAAGCCCACCGTGACCGACGGGAACGGTGGGTACAGACAAAAAAGCATCAGAGCCCGGCTGAGGGCGATTCAATCTCGTGATTCAATCGCCCTAAACCGGGC
>JAJFUY010000029.1 GCA_021372185.1 Chlamydiales bacterium
TCTCTATAGCACACCTGTCAGATGCTGAGCGCATGTTTTTTGTCACGCTGCTCTTAAACGAATGCATCACCTGGATGCGACAGCAGCCGGGAACATCAAGTCTTCGCGCGCTTTTATACATGGACGAAATTTTTGGGTACTTCCCACCGTCCGCAATGCCGCCATCAAAGCTGCCTATGCTCACACTGCTTAAACAGGCTCGAGCGTATGGTTTAGGGATTGTGTTAGTTACCCAAAACCCAGTAGACTTAGACTACAAAGGCCTTGCAAACTGCGGCACGTGGTTTATAGGTAAGCTCCAAACAGAGCGCGACAAAATGCGCGTGATAGAGGGCCTTAACATGGCCTCAAATGGCGAGCTTGATAGCAAATCTTTAGATAAAATGATTGCACAGCTAGGCAACCGTGTATTTTTATTACGAAGCATCTACCAAAAAGAGCCTACGCTCTTTGAAACAAGATGGACTATGTCCTATCTTCGCGGCCCTCTTACCCTCAATCAAATTGCACAGCTTACACCTGCTACTGTTGCACCAGCTGCTCCCAAAGAAGCACAAGCACAGGCAAATACCCGCCCCACACTCCCTCCCGGTATTATAGAATATTTTGCAACAGCTGCCCTACACTATACGCCAAAAGTATTTGGCACAGCAAAACTCCACTATGTAGACAGCAAAAACCAAATTGACTACTGGGACACAGTAAACGTAGTTCAACAAGCAGATGAAGAAGGCAAAACAGTAAATTGGGATACTGCAGAAACAGTCACTGATTTTGCAAGCAAAACTGCTAAAGAACCTACACCTAAAAGCACCTTTGAAGATATCCCACCAGGCCTTTTACAAGAAAAAACCTATACAAGTTTAGCCAAAACCTTAGCCACATCGCTCTATCAAACAAGAACCCTAAAAATCTACAAGGCACTTGTTGCAAACATCACCTCAAATCCGGGTGAAACTGAAGGCGATTTTAGAGCAAGAGTAGCGCACACCATGCGAGAGACGCGTGATGACCTCTCTAAAAAAGTGCAGGCAAAATACGCCGACAAAATAAACACCCTCAACGACAAAATCAAAAAAGCTCAAATCAAAGTTGACGACAAACAAAATAAATCTTTCTGGACCAAAGTACAAACCGGCATTTCAGTTGGTGTCACAGTGCTTGGCGCTCTTTTGGGCCGAGGCAAAATATCTCGCACCACAGTCACCCAAGCTGGAAGCTCACTAAAAAAAGCCGGCCAAATAAGTAAAGACAGCCAAGATGCCCAAAACGCACAAGATAGTGTAGAAGGCCTTCAGCAGCAACTAGCCACCATCCAAAAACAGATGGATGACGAACTTGCCAAAACAACCCTAAACATGGACCCCCAAAGCATTGCACTTGATACCATCAGTATCTCGCCCCGCAAAAGTGATATTTCGGTGGAAAAGGTTGGCCTCATCTGGTGGCCAAAATAAAAAAATTAAACACAGAGAACACAGAGGTCACAGAGAGGGAGAAGCTTCGCCCAACTTTTATTTCTAATCTCAGCAATTAGTATTATTTAAAATTCTTCTAATAACATCTTTTAAATGTTTGGCGCCAAAGTTGATTAATAACCCCAAATGCAGTCCAGTTAGCCGGAGATATGAAAGCAGCTGAACTTCAAAGATAGGATTAAGCTTTTCGACCGCCTTTGTCTCTACAATGATTTGATTTTCGACCACTATGTCAAGCACAAGGGGATCTCGAATTATAACTCCTTTGTACTGTACCGGCACAGGAACTTGAGACCTCACATGAAGTCCTTGAAGGCGCAACTCATGGCATAATGCAGCCTCATAAATACTTTCAAGAAGTCCTGAACCCCCTAATATTTTGTGAACCTCCATTGCTGCCCCTATAATCTTGTATGAAAGAGTGTTATCAAAGTTCATTTGCTTCCTCATAAGCTTAATTGTTAAATTTTGATTCAACCACTATTACCAAAGCTAAGATAATCTGCAAAACAAAACTAGGTGAAGCATTCCCCTCTGTGACCTCTGTGTTCTCTGTGTTTAAATTTTTCTCGCAACGGTACGCATACATTTCTATTGCAAAGTATATCCATAATATTTTATTCCAACATTATCTATTAAAACTTTTACAGGAGATCCTCATGGATATCGTAAGCTTAATTATTTCATTAGTTGGCGGAGCAATTGGCGGCAACGTTGCTGGCCCTGCAACACAAGATAAAAACCTAGGCGTTCCGGGTAACACAATCGCCGGTCTTATCGGCGGTCCCCTTGGCACATACATTATGCAGGCATTGGGCTTGCTAGGTGCAACAACAGCCGTGACAGCTGCACCTGATGTGGCAGCTCAAGTAAGCGCGACAGACTGGACAGAACTTTTAAAGACTTTGCTAGCAGGCGGCGGAAGCGGTGCTGTAGTAACAGCCCTTGTTGCTTTGATCAAAGATGCAATGAACAAAAAAATGTAATTCTAAGGGGCTGTTACAGCCCCTTTGCTGAAAGCGGGTGGTTATAAAAACTTACCAGCTGCTGATTTTCTTCTATGCTCACGTTTACTCCCTTAAAGATATCTGACAAAGCATGTAGCTTTTTCATTACGGTATGGTCGATGTAGGTTACTGCGCGCAGGCTAATAACTACATGAGAATGTGTGAGCACATACTTTTGGATAAGTTTTTTTAAAGTGAGGTAGCTTACAAACGTAAGCGGGCCATCTACACCAATTGTGGCAGTATCACCAGATGTTTCAACAGTAAATGTTGGAAATATGAGGCTTTTTAGGCTGTTACCACGTAGCAGTAAGAGCACTAGCTTCATAAATATTCCTGCTGCAACTCCCACTAATAAATCAGTAAGCAAAGTCACCACAAACGTTGTCATGAATATGCTAAACTGATCTTTTCCTACGTGCCAGGCGTGGGTAAACTCTTTTGGGGATGCTAATCGTAAACCCACAAAAATTAATAATGCAGCAAGTGCTGACAACGGAATGATGTTTATGACGCCAGGTATGCACACAACGGCAATCAGCATAAAGAGTCCATGAAAAAAGTTAGACTTAGCTGTCTTTGCTCCATAGTCAATATTGGCTCGGCTTCTGACAATTTCAGAAATCATCGGCAGGCCACCAATGAGTGCACTTACTAAGTTAGCAATACCTGTTGCCCTCAGATCTTTATTGAGATCTGATGTGGTGTTTTGGATAGAGTCTACAGCGCATACAGTAAGGAGTGATTCTATAGAACCAACAAGAGCAAACATCACGATATACTTTATGCTCACGGCGCTAAAAATTTGCGAAAAATCAGGAAACTGTATGCCATCTAGCACATGTAATGGCACGTTGATGAGCAATTTTTGGGGCAGGTCAAAATAAAGCGATAGTGGAATCACCGCCAATAAAATCACAATCGATGACGGGATAAACGCTAGCCTCTTTACCTTTGGCCAGAGCAAGATAATAGCAAAAGCAAACAGCCCAATACCTAAAACAAGAGGGTTTAAGGAAAAGGCCGTCTTGGGAAAGTAAAATAAAAGCTCATGCGTTTTTGTGGCAACAGGTGTAACCCCCGCTAGCACATAGAGCTGCTTAGCAATAATAATAACGCCTATAGCCGCTAGCATACCGTGGATCACACTTGGAGGCATAATTTCGGCATATACAGCTTTTTTAAAGTAGGCAATAATTATTTGAATGCAGGCAGCTACAACGCCAACTGCAAGCGTAAGCTTATAGCCTAAGAGCATATCTCCCTGGCCAAGCTCAAGAACTGCCCCCAGCACAATCACAATCATGCCGGCCGCTGGGCCCTTAATAGTCACACCGGAGCTTCCACAACAAGAGGCAACGATTCCCCCCACTATAGCTGTAAAGATCCCCGCAATGGGTGGGAAGTTACTGGCAATGGCGATAGCCAAACAAAGTGGCAACGCCAACAAAAAGACGCTAAAACCCGCTACTAAATCATCTTTCATTTTCATAAGCATCGCCTACTTTAGGTAACAGTCAATCAACACAGGCTGGTGATCAGACGGAAAATGGCCATCAACTGTGGCAGGCTGCACCGCATGAAGCAGCACTACGATCCTATCTGACACATAGATATGATCAAGAAACACGCCGGGAGTTCCTGTACCTTCAAATGGCAAAATAGAAGGATCTTGGTTAGTAAAGGTGCCAATTGGCCCCACATGGCCTACGCGCGAGGTATCGATAGAATCTTTAAGCGTATTTTTAGTCAAAATGTTGTCAATCGTATCTCCATCTAAAAATGGAAATGTTTTGTCAGGCCTGTTTGGAAAGGTATTTAAATCTCCCATAAACACTACAGCCATCTTACGTGCAAGCTTTTCTAC
>JAJFUY010000078.1 GCA_021372185.1 Chlamydiales bacterium
CGACCGTCGTAACACATCTGAAAATCTGATAAAATTATTTACTAAAAGTATTAGCCTGCCCCTTCCCTTTTGTTCCCTTTTTTCTTACTGGAGTGTTATAATGCTTTGCGATTATTAAAGGTATATTATGACTTCATTATCTGTACTATCAAATCAAAATTGGCAAACACTTTTTTCTGAAGAAAGGTATAAACAGGCAGTTTTAACTAAAAAGCCTGTAGTTGAATTCCTTATTGCTTTGGGTAGACCTGATAATGAAGTGATGCAGTACGCAAAAGAAAAGCCGATAAATCCATTTAGGTTATCTGTTTTAGATCTTGCTATTATGAAGGGAAGAGAAAGTTTAGTAGCAAAACTCCTTGCCGCAGGGGCAAAAGTTGATGAGCCTGATTTTTTTGGCTGGCTTCCTATCCATCATGCTTGTCTTGCAAGCGATGCAATATTTGCGCAAGTTGTAAATTACTTGAAAATGCAAAAGAAGCGGCATTTTTGCAGCTAGATGCCCTACACCAGTTAGTGCAAAGCTGGAAAGCTCAAATACCAGAAGAAGACTGGAATCGCCTCGCAGTAGTTGTTACAGGCGCTTCTATGCCACGAATTGGTGAAGTTACCATGCAGTATTTTGCACGATTAACCGGTAAGCCAATGGAGATCTTGGGTGCAAAGAACTACCCTTGGATAAATGGTGTCAATTACCCTACAGATGATGTAACCCCAGCCAAACGGAATAGACGCCTTGTCTATGCAGAAAACATATTCACGGAGGACGCCGCCCTCAACCTTCTTGCCACAACTATTATCGACGAAGAGATTGGCAAGGCTTTTTTTGATGATAACATGCGCATGCATTGCGATCTCCTCGCAGAATCTGCCTCGAAGAGATTAAAAGAAAAATGCGATCACCTTACCCTCCGTTGAAGAATAATCGTCTAATATTACGAATAGTGCTGATTAGCCTTTACTATGTTGGAGCGAAATGAGTTTGCGGAGGCAGTTGATGACAGTAAAGAGCTGAGAGGTGGATTCGATTTGGCCGTAGCGCTGGCGGCGCAGGTAAAGGAGGAGCCACTCTAGGTTAAAGTAGTGGTTTTTTGTAAACTTTACAGTCTTCATGAGCTTCATGAGAATATAGGTGGCAAAAAAGGTGCCGGTTCTTCCTGCGCCTGCTTGGCAGTGGCCAAGTGTTTTGCCGGGATTTTCTTGCTCTAGCTTTTCTACTTTTTGCATGAAAGGTAGAAGTTTTTCGATTGCGATACCTTGATAGCCCTCCCAATCAAGTGATAGATGGTATATCGTAGTGTGGAAATTTACTTTAAGTTTTCGGAGCACACATCCAAGCTTTTCATCTCTTTCTACTTCTTCGCACGTTATTGTCACGTTATCAAGTTTGAGGGTCTCATCTTTTTCATACGGATGATAGTAAAAATCGCCATCCTCTCGCAGCTTCAAAATAACTTTAACATTATGAACAAAAGCATACACCCACATCTTATACGCATCAATATGTCCTTTGGGATGATGAAAAGCAACGCGCACCCTCTCATCGCCACAGGCAATCGGGCTTGCTCCTGACAGTTCACAGATATTATGGGCATGTGCATTTACATCAGCTGCTTCCCAATATTCTTGCTCTTTATCTCCTAGAGCCAAGAGGTTCCATGCGTTAGGGCATTCTGTAAGAGTTTTAATATCCTGTAAAGAATAGCAAAAGCTCCCCTCTTTTTCTAACGAAACTACCTTAGATAAATCAAAGTAGTCTACAAGCGTATCGTGTGGCGTGATTGTTGTTTGAGGCATTTTTTTTGTAAGGTAGTGTATGTTACCAAGCATTGTGCTTGGTTTATAGCAACTGAAACCATCTAGAGCAATACTTGTAAGAGTTTGGCATTTTTCAAGCATTCTCACATTCGAGCAGTCTTCACCAAAACCGCAATCTTTAAGCACCAAGGTTTTGAGCGGCATGTTAATGAGCGAAGGGATCACCCCATTTGTAAGATTACAACCTTCAATCGTAAGATCAGTAAGATGTTGTGGCGGCCTTAAAAAGCAGTTCGCATTTATAATAGACCCGCTATGTACGCGAATAGCAAGGCTTTCAAGCAAGGGCAAGTCATCAAACCATGCAAGGTTAAGATCTTGACCGTGTTTAGCGCTTACATCAATATCAATTACTGTAATTTTGCCGCCATTTTTTAAAACCGTAGGAATAGAGAGCACGTCCATCTTGCTCTCGACAGTAGTACGTAACGCTTCAACTTGCATTGTCATTCCTTTAGATCTTTTCGCCGTAGATCTCTACAGGAATATCAATATCACCTAGTGTATCCATAATCATGCTGCGAACAATGTTCCAATTGAGGCCGCCATTTCCGCAGCCAAGAGGTGGGAGGGCTAAAGAAGTTATGCCCCATTCTTTGTAGTGAGTTTTGATATGATCTAGGCCTTTTTGAATCCAAGATAGGTCAGAATCTTTTTTCCAGTGGTCTTTGGTGGGGAAATTTACTATACACTTCTCTTCTTTTGTTTTGTATATGTAGGGAACTCCTGGCTTCACTGCTTGCTTGTCGCATCTGTCTTTGTAGTCTAAGAACATAGCGGGAAAGCGCTTTTTGAACTCCAATGCAATCCCCTTGCCCATCACTCCCTTGCAGTTAACGGTATTTACGAGCGTTTGCATTTTGGAATTGAGTAAGTCTCCTTCGTGAAAAGTAATAGTGCTTTTCTTCTCAAGTGCCTCTGTTTTTATAGCTTCAATTTTTGCAACTTCAGGCAATTTATCATTATCGTTTGTTAGGTCAATAACTATTCGCTCTTTGGCAGGGGCAGGAACCTGCTCTTCTGCAAATTCTACAGGAGTCGCAAATTGTGTGTTGTGTAAAGGCACGTTAACTTGATCGGGGCCCGCATCAAAGAAAAACGATGGATGGGTGCTCACAGGTACAGGACAGCCTTGTGGGAATTTTTCTGGTGGGAAAATTTTAGTTACTGCATCTTTAACAGAATCATTTGCAACATATATGCCCCCAATATAGCTTGGGTGGATTTTACGAGGTAAAAGCAGTTCTGCACAACGTAGGTGGCCATTACGTTCATTTGTTTCAGGGGTAAATTTTGAAGTCCAGTATTTGCCAAAGAGTACTGACATCGCAAGTTTCTGTACACCGTCTGCTGCCTTATAAAAGCGAGCTTCTTTTGCAGCCGCATTGCGATCTGAGATTACTGCATCTGGAAGATCTAAAAGATCTGGCTTTAACCTAAGAACACAAATCTTGCTCTTTTCACTTCTTCTAGAAGAAAGCATGGGGTTTTTTGCATTGAAGTAGAGGTTTGCACAGTCATGGATTTTGCGTGCTTGCCCCATAACCTCTGCTGGAATCACTTTTGACGCGCGAATCTGCTGCACGCTATTCATAGATATATCGTCTTTTTTGTAAGGTTCCGCTTCGTTGTGCGAAAGTATCCCCTTGTCAAAGACAGATGGTAGGTTCTCAAGTGGAATGATGTAGTGAAATTCTTTAATATCTTTAACTGACATACTAAACCTCATGTTGTGGTATGAGAGATTAGTTTGCTAGGCACAAAATGTCTAGTTCTACTTTATCAATTCCTGCGTTTTCCCATTTACTATACTTTCGTGTTTTAAAGCGCATAATCAGCGCAAAGACCATTTTTTTTAGCTCTTGCGCTGGATATGGTGCTATATTCAGCGCAAACTCATCTTAAATTGACCTTTGCGCTAGATATAGTACTATATCCAGCGCGAGGGGCGGCTTTGTGTGCATACGCTATCAATTTATAGAGTGTTTTGCTAGACTGAACTCTCGAATAAATGGAGATTTAGTCTGTGGCAGATTTTGGTAAAATTTCTTGGGGTCCAAAAACTTCTAATCAGGCGCCCAAAAATGTAACTGATACTGAAAAGCTTTTTGAGAGTTTTTGTGCGTTAGCGCAAGAAAAAATACCTGATGCAGGACTTGCGGCGCAGTTTACTGCACTGCAGCAGGAGATGTCTCAGCTACAAGCAGGTCATGAAAAATTTGCTCATACTATGGCCAGCACGCCCTTTATTACTTCATTTATGCTTTGGGTGCGGCATGGCGATTCTCAAAATATTGATATTGCAAAAGCGCTTGTCCAAAATGATTTTATTGGCACACATGACAATTCTGGCAACGTTTGGACGATGGAGATGGCTAAAAACTTTGACCATCAAAAAGTGCTGTCTGCAATACGCTCTACGCACGATTGGACTGTCAGAAGACGTGAAACGGCTGTTACTGCCTACATAGACTTTATCAATTGGTTGTCTACAATGACCTATGGATATATTGGCCAATTGCAAGATCAAGACCCACTTGCAGTTAAAAATAGACTACTCCCCTTTTCAAAGTTTCTAGATTTTTTAGATGCACTGCCTAATGAAAAATCACAATTAGTAGCAAAACTCCTTTACTTTGGTGGAGATAGAACGCTTGATCCTGTCTTGAATTTAGCTATTGAATCGGTGAACTTTGATCAATTAAGTATTTCCTGGAATACCCTCAAGAAGGATGCTGAAATCACACACTATCCAGAACATGTTTTGAGTGATATAAAAGCGCTTATGGGTAATCGTAAGCAGGGAAAAATATTTCTCGGTAGTCAAAAACAACTCTTAAGTGATGTGACAATTTTTAGACATTTTAGTGACGCATCGAAAAAAGCGTTAGGATCCTCTTTTGGTCCTAAGAAGTTGACTACCAATAAATTGTAGTCGCTTTTTTTCTAAAAAACCAACACATGTCGTAAAAACGATAAAAAAGTTGCAATAAATCCCCAACACCATTACATTTCCTTTATACAGCAACAAAAGGAAATGTCATGAACCACCAAGACCACACTTCGCTTGTAAAAATGGCCCGAGAAGACGGCCTCAGACTTGTTAAAGTGCCTAACAGCATAAAATCAAAGTACACTTCCATCTGCCCGGCATGCTATATGCAAGATGCCTTTATCATATGGGATATTGACAACCAGTACTATTGCACAGTGTGTCAAAGAAGAGGCGACCCCATACAGTACCTAAGAGACTTTCATGCTATGTCATATAGCGAAGCTTGTACAACACTTGGTATAACAACGAGCGAACCTTCAAGCACGCGCCTTTATAGGGACCCATCCCAAGAGGCCAGCGCGCACCTGCCAATAAAACCCATCGTTTTATGCGATTCGGAACTAGAAGCGCTAACAGTAGAAAAATTTGCAGGAGACATCTGCACACCAATGTCTCTCGGCTGCACCCCTCCCCTCATTTTGCTCTCCATCCAAACACAAACTACCCAGTGGCCCTTAACAATCATTTCCCCAGGCATAGAAATCAGACGACAAGTCCTAAAAGGAATCCGCCACAGCCTAAAACAAAGGCCTCTCACTTAAATTTACAAGCTTGAATGTTTAAGTAGTTTATGAAGCGCGTGTGAAGAGATCGGCAACTTTTTTTCTGTTTTGTTTATCTTCTAGTGCGTTTTTGCAAAGTGACAATTCTCGGCTTAGCTCGTCTATTTTGGCAGTATTGTCCACAACGCTACCTAATTTTACAAGACGAAGAGAGGTTTGGATCTTTTGAATTTTTTCTGTAAGTGAAAGAATGGAATTTTGAATGTTTCGGCTGTCTTTTTCTGCCCAATCTTCGCGGCAAATATATCTAATTTTTATTAAAGGTTCATCTACTGGAGTCGCAGCAAAAATTCTGTGATTTTCGTTGTATTCTGACATAAGGCCAGCAAGTTTATCAATACCTTTCATTGTCTCAGGATTGTTTCTGATTGCTTGCACATCTGAGTTTGACTTCACCATTGTATTGATATAGTTTGCAACTTTCTTCATAGATGAAGATGAAAAGCCTAGCTTCATCCAGATGCGGCCAAAGAAATTTCTCTCAACTACATCCAAATGCTCTTTTCCACTTTTGTCCTTGACCACTGTAAGATATTTCTTGGCATTATTATCAAAATTTGCAATAGCAGTTAAATCCGCGTTATCCATAAACCCTCGATATTTAAATTAAATCTATAAATATATTGTAAGTTATTAGTTGTCAACAAGTCTATTTGGGGCTAATTCAAGAAACGTTCCCAAGGTATTTCTGATAACAGTAAAATGAGTTTGTGATATGATTTGTCGCATTGCATAGTTTAATAATATTTAACTTTGAAGGAATTGTTTTATAACTAATCCAATGCGTTTTGCTTCATGATTCGTTAATATTACTTACGATCGGTGGGGTCATTCAGGACTTGATTCTGCTGATAAATATCGAGGAACGCGATTAACAGGGTATCCTTGTGATAAAGTTATTGAATTGTTACAAGAAGAACAAGCTAATCGGCCACTCATGACTAACTGGGAAGCTCATGTGGTTGTTGAAATAACAAACCAGAGAAGTGAAGAGTTTACTTTCCGATTTCCAGCATATAGTCCGGAAACTGCTGAAGAAAGAATTAAAAGTATTATGGAAAAGCTTCATTAAAGTGTTTTCATCGAGCTTGATTTTATACAGTAAGCAGACTGGAGATTTAAGGCATGTCAGGAAAAATCCTGCCATGCCTTTTGTGTTCTAGGCATGAGAAGGCTGTCTTATTGAGCAAAACAAGCTGCTGCAACTGCTAAAAGAGCTTCAGCTCTGAGCAGTGGTTCTTCGACTGAAAGCGCTTCCTTTTGAGCGGCGGCAAGATCGCGCGATGCTTCAGCTTGTATAAACTTTACATACTGGCTTGAACGAACATGAGGAATTTGTTGTTTTGCCTCCTCAAGATACCGGCTGTCAATCATTGCTAATTTAAAAAGGAATGTTGCTCGATCAACTTCACACCGTAGGCCGGAGAGTAGAGTTCGACACTCAGAAAGGTCTATTTTAGGGTCTTTCTTTGCAAGACGAATTAAAGCAGTCATTTTAAAATAGGAATATGAGATTTTCTGGGTAAGTGTAAAAGCTTGTTGGTTACTATTTTGCTTTAAAAGTGCTTTTACCACATTTGCCTGGGCGAATGCTCGATGGAAATCATCTGGGATCAACTCGCAGGTTTCTTCTGCCTGAGCAAGCTCTCCTAACTCGATTTGAGCATTAACAATGCTGAGCCAAGCCGATCCGGTCTCATAGTCATCTTCAGAATTATGTCCAAGTAGAGCAGTTTTTGCATAAGAAAAGTCATGTTTAGGATCTATCTTGCAAATTTTGATTAGCACATCCACTTTGCTGTCTATATCTTCAAGTGCTTGGGCTTGTTGCAAGGCCTCTTGTATATCATGTGCTGGATCCGTGTTTGCAAGAGCAATCAATGCCAAAACTTTATGAAATGGGTTCTTAATTTCATATGCCAGATTTCGTGCAGCGTCTCGATCAAAGCGTGCCATAGTTTCTACTAGATTCAATAGTTCTGAGCAATTGTCAGAAAGGCAACGAGCTTCAGCAATGGCCGATGAAAAGTCATGTGCGGGATCATACCAAGCTATAATACTCAATGCG